>JBEIHL010000797.1:0-2490 GCA_040381375.1 Opitutaceae bacterium | reverse complement strand
TCGCCCGCCTTGATCGATGATGCGGGCGGGGACGCCCGCGCTCCCCGGGGACAAACGTTCGCACCGTTTTGGTTGAAAACCTGCCGTGGCTGGCCTTGGCTCCGCTCACTCACCCTCTCGCCAGCCTCCCCATGCCAATTCTTCGCCGCCTCGTTCTCCCTGTCTCGCTCGCCGTCCTGATCTTCGGCGGCTGCGCCAAGCCAACGGACACCATTAAAATCGGCGAGTTTGCCTCGCTGACCGGGAAGGAAGCCGCGTTCGGCCAGTCCTCGCACAAGGGCACGCTTCTCGCCATCGAGGAGATCAATGCCGCCGGGGGCGTGCTGGGGAAAAAGCTCGAGCTGGTGACAGAGGACAACCAGTCGAAGGCCGGTGAGTCCGCCACGATCGTCAAGAAACTGATCGCCCGCGACAAAGTCGTCGCAATTCTCGGCGAGGTGGCCTCCAGCCGCTCCCTCGAAGCGGCGCCCATCTGCCAGGCGGCGAAGATCCCGCAGATCTCCCCCTCATCGACCAACCCGTCGGTCACGGCGACCGGCGACTACATTTTCCGGGTCTGTTTCATCGATCCGTTCCAAGGCGTGGTCATGGCCAAGTTTGCCAAGGACACTCTCAAGATCCGCAAGGTCGCGGTGCTCACTTCGGTGTCATCCGCCTACAGCGTCGGTCTCGCGAAGTACTTCAAGGAACGTTTCGCCGCCGACGACGGCACCGTCGCGATCGAGCAAAAGTACTCCGAGGGCGACAAGGACTTCAAAGCGCAGCTCACGGCCATCAAGGCCGCGGGGATCGAGGGCATTTTCGTTCCCGGTTACTACACGGAAGCCGCCCTGGTCTGCAAACAGGCCAAGGACCTCGGCCTGTCCGTTCCGATCTTTGGCGGCGACGGCTGGGAAGCCCCGCAGCTCCTCGAGATCGGCGGCGGCGCCGTCGAAGGCGCGTACTACTCCACCCACTACTCGCCGGAAAACCAGACCCCGGCCGTGACCACCTTCCTCGCCAAGTTCAGCCAGCGCTGGAACAAGGAGACCCCCGATGCCATGGCCGCGCTTGGCTACGACTCCGCCATGGTCCTCGTCGATGCGATCAAGCGGGCTGGCACCACCGAAGGTCCGAAGCTTCGCGATGCCCTCGCGGCAACGAAAAATTACCTCGGCATCACCGGCAACACCACCCTCGACGATCAACGTAACGCCACCAAGTCGGCGGTCGTGATCACGGTGAAGGGTGGAAAGTTCAGATTCGTCGAGACGGTGTCGCCTTGATCGTGGAACCGCGCCGGCTCCTCCCGTGCCGGTGGGCCGCCTGCCTTCACCCCTGCCTCGCGGCCAGGCGGGTCTCATTCGGCCGGCCCGCCGTTCGGGTTCGGCGGGCGCGTTGGCCCACCTGACGCCGCACCTCCACCGCGCACCCGGCGATTGACCAACCCCGGACGACACTCAACCTCGTCCCGCACCTCCCCCAACCTTTGTCGGAATTCCTTCAACAGCTCGTCAACGGGATCTCCCTCGGCGCCATCTACGCCCTCATCGCACTCGGTTACACGATGGTGTACGGCGTGCTCCGGTTCATCAATTTCGCCCATTCCGACGTCTTCATGGTCGGAGCCTTCATCGGCTATTACATGGGGCGGCTGGTGCCCGAAGGCACGCTCTGGGGCGGAATGTTGGTCTTGCTCGCCGCCATGATCGGTTGCGCGCTGCTGGGCATGATGATCGAGCGGCTCGCCTATCGCCGCCTGCGCGGGGCCGCCACCCTCAACGTCCTCATTACCGCCATCGGCGTGTCGTTGCTCCTTGAATACAGCGGCCAGGTTTTCTTCGGCGCCGCCCCCCGCACGTTCCCGGCCGTCTTTCCTTCGCACAACTTCAACGCGGGCGGCCTCGTGCTTTCCACCAACCAACTGGCCGTGATCGTCATCGCCGTCCTGCTGATGATCGCCCTGCAGTTCATCGTCCATCGCACCAAGATCGGCACGGCCATGCGCGCGGTCTCGCTCAATCCCCGGGCCGCCCAGCTCGTCGGCGTGAACAACGATGTGGTGATCTCGTTCACGTTCGGACTCGGTTCCGCCCTCGCCGGCGCCGGCGGCATCCTCTACGCGATGAATTATCCGTCCATCGATCCGTTGATGGGCGTGATGCCGGGCCTGAAGGCATTCGTTGCCGCCATCCTGGGCGGCATCGGCAACATTCCGGGCGCCGCGCTCGGCGGCCTGCTGCTCGGCACCGTGGAAACGTTCGTGAATGGCAGCCAGTGGTCGACCTACAAGGACGCCATCGCGTTCGCGATCCTGATCGTCATCCTCCTCTTCCGCCCGGCGGGCCTGCTGGGGAAGTTCACGGTGGAAAAGGTCTGACCCCTCAACCACGGATCACACGGATGACACGGATCAAGCCTACGCTGAATCGGACCGTATCCGTGGTATCCGTGTAATCCGTGGTCAAACCCTTCGCGCGCATCATGCCCAAGCCGCACCTCGCCCTGCTC
>JBEIHL010000796.1:0-2498 GCA_040381375.1 Opitutaceae bacterium | reverse complement strand
GGTCGGACGGCGCGCCGGAGTTGCAACCTGAAGCCAAAGCAAGGGGCTTGTAAACGGGTTATTGGATTAATGCGCGGGTCAGACGGCATCGTGGAGGAAAAGTTGTCGTACGGACCCGCTTCTCCTCGTGGGGTTGCCTCGGGTTTCGGGTCGGCCGGATTTGTCGCTTGCGGGGTCATCCGGCGACGCCAACGCTCCGGCATTACGATGCCGAACACGTTCGGGAAAGTCTTCACTGTCACTACTTGGGGCGAGAGCCATGGGCTCGCGGTGGGCGTCGTCATTGATGGATGCCCGCCACGATTGCCGCTCGAGGCGGCTGAGATTCAAGCCGACCTCGACCGTCGCCGGCCGGGTCAGAGTGACATCGTCACGCCGCGGAAGGAAGAGGACCGGGTGGAGATTTTAGCAGGAATTTTCGAAGGCCGGACCACGGGGGCGCCCATCTCGTTGCTGGTGCGCAACGCCGACCAGCGCTCGGGCGCCTACGACGAGATGCGGGACAAGTTCCGGCCGTCGCATGCCGACTACACGTATCAGGCCAAATTCGGCCTTCGCGATCATCGCGGGGGCGGCCGGAGTTCCGCTCGCGAGACCATCGGCCGGGTCGCGGCCGGCACGATCGCGAAAAAGCTGCTGGCCCTGGGCGCCGCCGGGACCACCGGAGCGGAGGGTGGGGTGGAAATTCGCGCTTTTCTCACGCAGGTCCATGATATCGTGGCGCCGCCGGAGTCCCTGCTGGCCTTCCCGAGTCTGGCCGACGTGGAGGCGACGCCCGTCCGCTGTCCGCACCGGCCGACCGCGGAACGGATGATCGAGCGAATCAAGGCGGTGCGTTCCGAAGGCGACTCGGTCGGCGGGATCATTGAATGCCGGGTGCGCGGCGTGCCGCCGGGCCTGGGCGAGCCGGTGTTCGACCGCCTCGAAGCGGATCTGGCGAAGGCGATGCTCTCGCTGCCGGCGACCAAGGGTTTCGAGATCGGCAGCGGATTCGCCGGGGCCCGGCAGCGCGGCAGCGAGCACAACGACGTGTTCGAATCGCGCGAAGGGCACATCCGCACGGTGACGAACCGCAGCGGCGGCGTGCAGGGAGGCATCAGCAACGGCGAGGAGATCGTGTTCCGCGTGGCGTTCAAACCGACGGCGACGATCCTGCAGTCGCAGCGTACGGTCGACCGCGAGGGCCATGAAACCGAGTTGATGGGGCGCGGTCGTCACGACCCGTGCGTCGTGCCGCGGGCGGTACCGATCGTCGAAGCAATGACGGCCCTCGTGCTGGTTGACCATTGGATGCGGCACCACGCGCAGGTGGGGACGTTTCGCGTGTGAGTGCCATGGACAAGCCGCTCGTTTACCTCGTGCTCGGCGCCACCGGCTCCGGTCGGCGGGAGATTTTGTGCGACCTGATCGAAGGCGGACTGGAACCCGAGGACCGGCCAGCCGTGCTGCTGTCGGCGGGTGAAGCGCCGCAGGTCGAGCCGGAGGCGAAGCTGCCAGGCGTCGCGCGTTGGCGATGGGACGACGGCATGATCGTGGGCACGCTGCCGGCCGAGGCGACGCACGTTTTTTTCGTGGTGGACGGCGCGCTCAACCCGATCGACCAGATCGAGACCTTCAAGGCCTGGCTCGAGGCGCAGGGCGGCGAACTGGCGCGCGTGCTCTGCGTGGTGAACTCGCAGCTCGCCGAGAAACATGCCGCGTTGCTGGCGTGGTTCGAGGCCTGCGTGCACTTCTCTGACGTCGTGCTGCTCAACAAGCGTGAGGGCCTCGACAACAAGTGGCTCAGCGACTTTCTCACCCACTTCAAGAAGCAGTACTATCCGTGCCTTTTCGAGATGGTGCGGGACGGAAAGGTGAAGAACCCGGCGCTCATCCTCGAGCCGCAGGCCCGCCGCATGTCGCACCTGTTCGACGAGGAGCAGGACTGGATCTTCACCAACGCCGAGGGTGAGGAGATCGACGAACAGGAGGAGAGCGAGGACGGCGAAGACGAGATCGAGGCGAAGCAGGAAGAGGACCCCTATCTCGTGCGTCGCAACGGCGGCCGGCGCGTGAAGGAACTGCCGGATATCGCGAAGTATCTTTGACCGCGGAGGATCAACTCCGCGTCAGCTCTCTGCGTCAGACCTCTGCGTTCTCTGCGCCCTCCTGTAAAATGGTTTGGCCCCGGATTCTATCGGGTACACGGGAGCGCGCAGAGTTCGCGGAGGTCTGACGCAGAGGTCTAGCCGACGACGGCTCCACCTGACCGTGATTCCTACCCGCCGCCGCGGACGCGGGCCAGCATCGCGAGATTGCCCAGGTAGACCACCAACCTCAGCGCGCCGAAGAGGATCCGTCCCGGAACCAGGCGATGGGGTTTGTTGGGATCCGACGCCATAATACCAATCTCCCTTCCGATTTAGACTCTCAAGAGACAGAAATACTAAACCACAGATTTCACAGATCACACAGATGACCGGCAGGTTCTGTCTATCTGGGTCCATCTGTGTGATCTG
>JBEIHL010000795.1:0-2499 GCA_040381375.1 Opitutaceae bacterium | reverse complement strand
CGTCGCGTCGATGGCCACCTCGCGTTCGTTCGGGCGCCTGGCTTTTCAAATGGAGGCGGCGGCGCGCGGGACGCGATTTCCGCAGGGCGTCAGCCTGCGGGCCGATCTTTCCGCCGCGCGGCTCGCGGCGGGCGAAACCTATGCCGCGGCGGTGGTCGCCGACGGCCGGAACATTCTCGATCTGCGAGCTGAGCTTCCCACCGGCGATACCCGGCTCAACGGTCGGTGGCGACTCGACGTGCGTGATGCCGACCTGATGCCGTTCACCCTGGGCGTGCCGCTGCCGGAGTTCGCCGTCAACGGCGAGGGCGGCTTCGATGCGGACGCCGCCTTCACCGCCATCCACGTGCTCGGCCGGCTCGATGCCACGGTCGATCGCTGGCATGTGCTGCGTTCCGAACTCGCGGCCGTGGGGCGCCTGAACATCGCGGCGGAGTTCGACCTCACCGAGCAGACCGGGACGCTCGGCGTGCGAAAACTCGACGTGGCGGTGCGAGGGTCCAACCCGGTCGCCGAATTGCGCACGCTGCAGGCCTTCGACTTTACTCCGGCGACGCGCGAACTGCGCACCGCCGACACCGAGCGCGAGCTGTTCGGCCTCGTCCTGCAGGGCGTCCCGGTCGACTGGATACGTCCGTGGCTGACGGCCGTGCAGTTGAGCGGCGGCCGGATTCAGGGTGGACTGACCGCCCGTGCGCACCAGGGCGGCGTGTCGCTGCGTTCGACGCTGCCGCTCACGGTCGGCGAGATTGGGGTGTTTCAGACGGGGAAGGAACTGATTCGCGGGGCGGAGATGTCGCTCCGGCTTTCCGCCGACTTCACGCCCCAGGGCTGGCAGGCGGAACTCAGCGAAGGCGTTGTGCGCGGCGGGCGGGGTGACATCGTCAACGTTGAACTCAAGCTCGGCCGCCTGGCCGGCGCGGGTCAGGCGATCAAGGCGGCGGGCCGGCTGACCGCGGATCTGCCGGCCGTGCTCGCGCAGCCGGTCGCGGCGGGCCGGCTGACGCTGCAGAGCGGCAAGGCCGCGGTCGATTTCGCCGCGAGCCTCGACGGCAAACGCGAGGTGCAGGCGTCCGTGAACCTGCGCGACTTGGTGGCCCTCGCCGGGGCGAATTCCGTGCCGCTGCCGACTTTGGCCACGCGCCTGCGCGCCGACCTATCCTCGGACGGCGCCATCGCCTTCAACGCGCCCATTACGCTGGAGCGCGAGGGCCGGGTGTCGGAGTTGACCCTGGTGGGAACCGTCGGTCCCGAAAAGAACCGATCCCGCGCCGTCGAGGCCGAGCTGACCGCCCGGGATATTTATTGGGACGATGCCCGGATTCTGGCCGCGGCGTTGCCGGAGAAGGTGGCCGCGGCGGGCGCACCGACTCCGCCGCCCTGGGCCGGATTGCACGGCGCGGTTTCGCTCCGGCTGCAGCGGGTGATTTATTCAGATCTGTTCGAGATGAAGGAGGTCACCGGCCGGCTGCGGCTCGATGCCGGCATGCTTCGGCTCGAGGGCGGACAGGCCGGGCTGGGGGAGGGCGGCCGGGCTAGAGTTGACGGCTTGGTCACCTACGACGCCGAGGCGAAGCCGGCTTATGGACTCGTCGCCGATTTGAATGTGAAGGATTTCGATCCGGCGCCGCTGTTCCGGCCCGAACGCGACGGCATCAAGGCCATGGTTGACGGCCGATTCGATGTTAGCAGCCGGTTGGCGGGATATGGGGCCACGCTGGGCGCACTGTGGGCCGAAGCCGGCGGGGATCTGCAGTTGACGAGCAAGGGCGGCGTGTTTCGTGGCGTGCCGGTCAGTCTCAGCACCATCACCGAAACGAACAGTCGCTGGGCGGCCTGGCTCGCGACCGCTGGCTCCGCCCTCAGCGCCGTTACCGGACGGCGCGACACCCTCGAAGTCGCGAACAAGACCGAGGCGGTGGCTGAAGTGGCGCGAGCGCTGCATCCGATCGTTTACGATCAGCTCAGCGTGGTGGTGGCGCGCGAGGCGGGGCAGGATCTCGCGTTGCGTGACTTCGCCCTGATCTCGCCCGAGCTGCGGCTTTCAGGGCGGGGTACGCTCCGGTCGCAAGGCGGGAAAGAACTGCTCGACGACGCGCTGACGCTGGAAGTCGTGCTCCGCGCGCGTGGCCGGCAGGCCGAGTTACTCAAGTATCTGGGCGCACTCGAGGCGCAACTCGACGACCTCGGCTACGCCGCCTGCACGATCCCGCTGGCGGTGGGCGGTACGTTGGGAAATCCGGATACGACGGAGCTGAGCGGGCGGCTCTCGGCGCTGGCGATCGAGAAGAGTGGGCTCGGCGAAAAGGCCGCCGAGTTTCTCGCGTGGATCCGGGGTGGGAAATAGCGGTTTGAACCGGTGGAGCAGCCTGTCCCCAGGCTGCTTTCAGGAGGTCCGTTTGTTTGCCGGCGGGTGTGGAAAGGTCCAAACCAGCAGCCTGGGGACAGGCTGCTCCACCTTGAATGATCAGCGGTCGTGACGTCAGCTCTTCAGCACGT
>JBEIHL010000794.1:0-2500 GCA_040381375.1 Opitutaceae bacterium | reverse complement strand
TCGCCAATAGATTCGGCCCCCCGAAACGACGATTGCCCGGCTGCCATTCCCATTCGGTATAGGGCGGCGCGGCGCGACCCAGCCAGCCCATCCGATCGCCTCCCTCTCGCCGCACGACCGCCACCATTCGTCCCGCCGCATCAAACCGCAACGTCGCCTCGCTCGGTCGGCCCGGCACTGCCAGCGGCCGGACCTGATCCCACGCCTCACCGTCGCGGCTGCGATAGAGCACGAGTGCGCGCTCGCCCGTCGGGCCCGCCGGCGACTCGGCGAACGCCGTGCCATACGCCACGCCGTCATGCCACGTCACCCGCCACAGCCATTCACCTTCGTTCAGAATCGGCCGTGGCGCCGTCCAACGGTGGCCGTCGGTGGAGAACAGCACGCGCGGCCGCCGGCCCTTGAGCTGCTTCGTGCCCAGATAGATTGAGCCGCCGCAAATCATCATGAGGCGGCCGTCCGGCATCACGGTCAGCCGCGGATCGCGGAGGTCCGTATCCGTTTCCGTGATGCGCGCCGCCGACTCCCAAACCCGGCCATCCGCGGAGCTCAACACGCGCGCCGCCCCGTCGGCGCCGCCGGCATGCGCGTCCCCTTCCCGCAGCGAGCACCACCAGCGACCGCGCCAGGGGACCAGGTCCGGAAACGCATTGTGCGGGGCCTGATCCCAGATGCGGCGCACCTCCAGCACCTCCGCGCGCGAGGCGGGAGCGGCGCCGACCGGGCTGCCGGACAGCGCCAACCAGCCCGCCAGCACGCGCCACCCGCACCGACGAAGCCGTGTGATTATTGCAGCAGCCACGCCACGGCGTCCTGCGCACCGGCCGAGCCGCCGGCGATCGTCAGCTTCTGGGTCTGGCCGGCGGCCTTGTAGACGTCGGAAACGAGCGCGGGCTGGCTGCCTTCGCCCGCGAGCCACAGCGCCTGCGGCGCGCTCAGCGCGAGCATGCCCGGCAGGTCCAGATATTTCGAACCGCCCGGCAGGAAGTTCGGATCGCGATAATCGAGCAGCTTGCCGAATCGGAAGCCGCCCGTGTCCACCGCCGCGCGCTCGATCTCCGCACCGAGCAGACCGCGCGCCGCCGCGACCACCGGACCCGCCACACCCCAGCCCGCGACCGAAACCGACGTCGCCTTGGCCGGCACCGCCCCACTCGCGCCGCGCAACACTTTCACCAGCGTCATCACGTCATGCGCCCGCTGCGCAAAGACCGGGTGATTATAGCCAAACGTATAACCGGCGAACTCGCGCGGGTTGGGCACCACGCGGGCTTGATTGAATGCACCACTGCCGGTCAGGAATTCGCCCTGGAAAAGCAGGTCGGCCCCCAGGACCGTGACGCCCGCGTCGACCAGCTTCCGCACCGCCGGCACGACCGAACCGTCCGCCGCGAACAGCGCCGACTTGCCCGCATCGCCGACCCACACGACCGCCCGGCCCGATGGCCGCTTGGGCACCAGCCAGACGGCGGGCAACTCCTCGCGATGGGTGCGGTTGCGGACCAGGCCGGCCACTTCCACGAAAGTACCGCGATCCTTTTGCTCACCCGCCCGCCATTCCACCTCGCCGACGCCGGCCCACGAGCGCCCAATGATCACCTCCACGCCACCTCCGACCGCCTCGCGAAAACGCTGGGGCGACGACGCCGTCGCGCGGAGCAGCTTGTCCGCATCCGACGTCCACCAGCGCAGCAGCGCGCGCTCGAAGGCGGGATCGTCTTCCTTCGGCGCCGGGTGATTGGCGTCCCAAACCGATAGCTTCTCGACCGGCATGAGGTCGTAGTCGCGCTCGATCACCGGCTCCCGGAAGCCGAGTTTGAAATGCTTGTTCAGCCAGGTGTAGAAGCTCGAGCGCGCGACCGCATTGTAGTTGTGCGGGAAATGCTCGCCCCGGTGGAGCATCACATTGTCCGGCGCGCCGAGCATCGCGTAGTGCGCCTTCAACTCCGGAAAGCCCTTCGTCGACATCTCCTTCGTCCAGTCGTTGGCCGTCGTCATGCCCTGCGGCTTCGGCGCGAAGAGCGCGGCGAACTCGATGTTGCCGGTATCGACGCGCAGGACACAGGAGTTCTCGCAGGTGCAGCCGCCCTGCATCGCGGTGCTCACCATCACGGCGGGAAACGACAGCGTCACCCGGGGGATCGACCGCGGCCAGCAGCATCGTCTGCGTGCCGCCGCCGCTCGCGCCCGTGATCGCCACGCGCGTCGGATCCACCTCGGGCAGGCCGAGCACGAAATCCAGCGAACGGATCGCGTTCCAGGTCTGCAGCCCCATGATGCTCTGCAGGTGCGACTCCGCCTGCGGACTGTAGAGGCCCCAATTTTCCAGCGTGTTTGCCTCGGGCCGTTGCTTGGCGAAACGGTGCACCAACAATCGCGAGATCTGTTTCGAATCCGAATCGCTCAAAATGTCCAATTGCCAGACCACGCACCCCAGCCGGGCCGCCTGCACGCACAGCTACTGAAAGCGACTTTGCCCGCCTTGCTCGAAACGTTCCTG
>JBEIHL010000793.1:0-2500 GCA_040381375.1 Opitutaceae bacterium | reverse complement strand
GGAGAAGGGAGCAGGGAGCAAGGAGAAGGACCCGATCCATCCCTACCCGCAACCGCTTCCGGGTTCCTCCTTGCTCCCTGCTCCCTGCTCCTTGCTCCCGCCGCGACCGAAGTCGCGGCGATCCGTGCCAGATCATCAAACTCCAGCATCCGGTCGCTCTGCTGCCAGTTGTGGTACTCCGCCTCGTAGTCGACAAACGGATCGGGGCCGGCGCCGCGGTAGTAGGCATCGTTGTAGATCTCGAAGCCGGAAAACGGTTCGACCATCATGAACCCGCAGTCGTCGCAGGCGTGGAACTCGAATTCACGCTGGAGAAAATCGCCGGGCTTCCGGCCGCGCAGGCGCACGCGGTTCGAGCCGCAACAACGGCATTCCCTGGGCGCGCGGGCGTCCCCGCCCGCCGTCTGGTCGGAGCGGACGGGGACGTCCGCGCTCCCAGGGGAGGTGGAACTCATGCGCCACGCTCCTTCCGCGACCGCAGCGTCAGCACCCACGAGCCCGCGAGCAGCAGCGCGCCCGTGCCGCAGAGGGCCAGGTTGCGCGGAAACGCCCTGGGCCAGTACCGGATCGTGACGCGCAAATCGCCGGGTTGTTCGACCACGACACCCTTGAACGCATGGTTGAGTCGCACGATCGGCACCTTCCGGCCGTTGATCTCGGCGCGGAAATCTCCCGGCCAGAACGCCTCCGTGAGCACGATCACACCGGGCCCCGTCGCTTTGACCGTAAACGAGGTGTTGTTCTCCGTCAGCCGGTAATCCGTCGCCGGCACGCTGGCGCGCGTCGCCAGATCGGCGGGAATCTGCGCGAGCGCGACGCCGACCTCGCGATCGGTGCGTTGCGCCAGCGCGAGGGGCCGCCCCCCGGCGCCGCGGATCTTCTCGACCACTTCGGCCGGGAGGTCATACGGCGCCAGGCGGTCGGTGAAGAACGCGCGTGGCCACGCGGTGGGGCTTTCGTAGACGTCGAGGTCGTCGCGGTGAAGAAGCTTGAAGTTGGCCGCCAGGGCCGGGTGCGCGGTTTTCAGGTCGAAATAGAAACGCACGTTGAGCGCGTCGAGAAACGGCTTCCCGCTGGCCGCGTTGGCCGGCTCCGCGTACAGACGCCAGTCCCAGATCCGCTCCAGGCCGGATACACCGATGAGTTCGCGCAGCCAGGGGTTCACGAGCGCGTCGGGTCCGTGCACGGTTTCGAGGCCGTAGACGCCGGTCCAGCCCGGGAAAAAATTTCCCTGCATGCCGTAGCCCCGGCCGGGTTCACGGGCGTGCGCCGTCCGCGCAAACTCCATCGCGCCGGAGCGGGCGTGAAAATCGACCCGCACCGTCGGCCGCGCCGTGAAGGCTTCGTATCCGATGTTCGCGGCGTGCAGCCCTTGACGCCACACGAGCACCCCCACGCCGAGCACGATCAAGATTCCGGACGCCGGCCCGAGACTGCAGCGGGCACAGGCGCGCTGCAACAGCACGGCGAGCCCGGCCGACGCCAGCAGCAACGCGATCAGGTAGTCCCAAATGAACGGCGCAATCGCTAGCACCTGGCCCGGTTGGTTCACGGTGACAATCGGGCCGAGGATCGGCCGGTGCGCCGCCTGGCGAAAGGCGATCCACCCGAACACGAGGGCGCCGAGCAGGAGACCGCCGACGATCAGATCATGGCGGCCGTCGCGCGTGCCGATCCGCTGCGCCGCGGTGGCGAAGCCCACGCCCGCCAGCACCGACCAGAGGACGATCAGCGCGCAGGAAAACGTGTTGTCGAGGTGCGCGATGTTGCCGAGGAAGGGCAGCGTCACGATCCACTGCGGCGACACGAGGCCGAACGCGAGGGACAGCGGCACCAGCGAAACCGCCGCGATCGCGATGGCGGCGCGATGGGCGAACTGGATCCGCAGCGTGGCGAGAAAGTAGAGCACGCCGAGCAGCAGCAGGAAATTGAGCGACGGGCTGAACACGCGGTTCTCCGTCATCAGCGGTCGGTAGAAAATCTCGTCGAACGCCCCGAGCAGCAGCGTGGGCTGGATCTGATACGCGCTCACCGCGTTGTAGCCGGTGTACGCGTTTTTCAACGTCTGCAAAAACGTCGCCCAAATCGGCGCCGTCAGCAGCGCGAAGATCAGCCCGGCCCACGCCAGCGCGGCCAGTTTGCCGAGGCGATCACGCCACGAGGTCGGCGCGGCCAGGATCACCGCCCCGCCCGCGACATTGACGCACCCGAGCAGCATGTACGCTTCCTTCACCGTGCCGCTGTTCATCAGCGCGAGGTTCGCGACCAGCAGTCCGGTGAGCCAGAGCGCCACGCCACGGCTCGTGTCCGCCTGCGCCACCCGCACGAGGCAATAGAGCGGCCAAGGGGCGTAACACAGGCTGAAGAACGCCGGATGATTGATCCGGTAGAGGAAGAAGCCGATGAACGGCGCGGCGAGGGCGACGAGCAAGGCGGCGGGAAGAGTTCCCCCTGGGAGCGCGGACGCCCCCGTCCGCTGATTGGAAAATGCGGACGAGGG
>JBEIHL010000792.1:0-2503 GCA_040381375.1 Opitutaceae bacterium | reverse complement strand
CGGTGTTGATCGTGACGTTGTCACCGTTGAGATTCACGACACTGCCGACGACCGTGTCGCCGTTGTTCTTCGTCAGCACCGAGGGCACGAACTGTTCGTTGATCTCTTTGCTTGGATTAAGGATCTGGTCGATGAGATCGCGCGGGCTGTAGCGGCCGCTCGAGCCGGTGAGGTCGGGACCGGTCATGCCGCCTTCGTTGCCGAAGCGATGGCAGGCGAAACAGGCGCCGGCGCCGAACATCTTCCGGCCCGTTTCGAAGTTGCGCCCCTTGAGCCCGCGGTCGGCGGCCGCCGCGAGTTCGTCGAGGGTCCAGTTGCGCGGGGTGCGGCCGGCGAAGGTATCACCCAGGTTCTCGATGGCGCTCTTGGCCACGGGTTTCTTCTCCAACACGGGCGCGAGCGCGGTCTTCTCCTCCGGGGTCAGCGTGGCGAGCGCATCCGTCTGGATGAACTCGATGAACTTCGCGAAACTGGCGCCACCGCGGAAGTTCGCCGCCTTGTGGAACCATTCGAAGTACGCCGTGCGGGTGGCCGGCGTCCAGCCGGCGTCGAGCATGCGCAGCGAGCGGGCATACTCGATCTGCTCCTCCTGCGTCGGCGCCGCGGCGATCAACGCGAGGGTCTTCGCGGCGACGGTCGGCGACTTCAGGTACACCAGCGTTTCGCAGAGGAGCCAGTTCAACTCGGGCGTCGGGGCGGGAAAACGTGCCTCCATCCGCTCCCGGAGCTTCGCGGTGTCTTCCGCGGCCAACGGGGCGAAGCGATGCAGCACGATCTGCGCGGTGCGCACGAGGGTCAGCCGGCCCGATTCGTTGAGCGCGGTCCAATCGGTGTCGGCCAGCGATGCCAGCAGCCTCCGCCCGAGCGCCGTATCCACGGGAGCATCACCGGGCTTGCGGTGTGGCGGGCTGATCCCGCCGGCCCGGGCGAGACCCAGCAGCGCCTCCACGCGCGCGGCGGGCTGGCGCTCGGTGAGCGCGCGTTCCGACCAGTGCGTGATCGGCACGTGTTCGAGCGCGGTGCGTGCGGCCCAGCGGATGGTGCGATCCGCGTGACCCAGATGCGGCCAGACGGCCGCGACGGCTTTCGGATCGGATTTGCCGTGGAACGCCTCGAGCTGGTGCCGCAGCGTCCGCGCGGGCGTGGAGGTGGGTTTGACCGACACCGGAGCGGTGGATTCCGTGCCCGTATACGTGACGCGATAGACGCCGGACTGCACGCGCCGGCCGCCGATCGCAAAGTACATCGCGCCGTCGCCGGGGTGGATGACGGCGTCCGTCAGCGGCAGCGGTGCGCCAGAAACAAACTCCTCCCGCACCGCCTTGTAAGTCGCGCCGTCGGGCTCGAGGTGGACGGCGTGCAGTTTGCCCCAGCTCCAGTCGAGGGCGAAGAAGGCGTTTTGATAGCGGGCGGGAAACTTTGCGCCGTAGCCGAAGGTGGTGCCGGTGGGAGATCCCGGCCCGATGTCGATCACGGTGCCCAGGTTGTCGGGATAGAATGCGGGGCGCTTGCCGGCGCCGTTGCGCCAGCCGAATTCCGAACCGCTCACGACATGATTGATGCGCGTCGGACGGTACCACGACGTGTTGAAATCGTACTCCATGTCCGCGTCGTAGGTGAAAAGCTCCCCATCGCGATTCAGCGCGGCGTCGAAGATATTGCGGAAGCCGGAGGAAAAGACCTCGAACTTCTTTCCGTCGGGCGAGACGCGATAGATGATGCCGCCCGGAGCGAGCACGTCGCGCATGAAGCCGCGGCCATCAGGCATGCGCGGGAGCAGATGATCCTCGCCCCAGATCGGCGGGACCGGCGACGACGTTTCGCTGGCGGTGATCTTGGCGCCGTTGCCGGTGACGAGAAAGAGATCCTTGCCGTCCGGCGTGAGCAGCACGGCGTGCACGCCATGGTCGCCGCGCGCCTCGATCGCGCGGAGCAGTTCCACCTTGTCGAGCTGGTCGTCGCCGTTGCTGTCGGTCAGGCGATACAATCCCGACGGGATCTTGTTCTCGTAATCGTTCACGCCGAGATAAAGCGCGCCGAACGCCCAGAGCATGCCATTCACGGCGCGAATGTCCGCCGGCACCTTTTCAATTTGCGCCGGAGTCAGCGTCTGCCCCGCCGGTGGCGGCGTGAAGCGATAGAGGCCGCCGTACTGGTCGCTCGCGAGAATGCGCCCCTTGGGGTCGACGCAGAGGTTCACCCATGAACCCTGTTCGACGCCGGGGACGGAGTAGATCAGCTCCACGCGGAAATCCTTCGGCACCTTGATGCGGCTGACGGGCGTCGCCTTGTTTTCTCCGATCGCCGGACCGACCGTCTGCGGTCGGGCGGCCTTGCCGGCCTTGCCGCCTTTGGCGTCGGCGGCGAAGGCAGCGGCGCTCCCGGCTACCAGGGCGAGCGCAAGAAAACGAAGCGGGGTACACCGGGAAAACTTTCTCATGGGAAGGGGGAGGCACGATAGGCAGGGGCCCGGGCGGAAATTCGCAAGCCTTGAGCTTGCCCT
>JBEIHL010000791.1:0-2511 GCA_040381375.1 Opitutaceae bacterium | reverse complement strand
CCCCCCCCCCCCCGCTTCCGTTCCCCAAATTGCGCTGCCCCTCGCAGCGCAAAAATTCGTCATCCCGCCTTCTTCCCGCCGAAAACCGAGCGCGCCATGTCGAACGGCACGCGAGTGATGCGGGACACCGCGGACACGTGCGGCTCGCCGTCGGCCGGCATCGGCGGATTGGAGCCCGAGGCGGCGACCACCAGCGCTTCGCGTTCGGCCAAACGGGCCTCGCGCTCGGCAATCGATTCCTCGCGGCGCTTCATCTGGACTTCCTGTTCGCGGATCGTGATGCGCTCGTCGCGGAGATTCTTCTGCTCCGCCTCGAGGATTTCACGGGCGCGATGCAGTTTCTCCCAGGCCGCCTGGAGGCTCGCATCGTCATGAAACGGGGCGAGCCTCGACGGCCGGTGAAAGGCCGGCGGCGTGCTCCGGGTCGGGATCGGCGGGTTGGCGCCGAGGGCCACGATCGGAGCGCGTCCCGCTTCGATCTCGGCCTGCAACTGCCGCAGGCGGGCCTCGTACTCCCGCAGGTTTTCCTCCCGTTCCCGCAGCGCGTCCATGTCCTCCTGCAACCGGCTGCGTTCATCCGCCAGCGTCGCAGCCCATTTCTCGGTGGCAGGGCGCGTCGCCTTCGGCAAAGGTCCAGACGCGGGCGAGTGAATTGGGCGTTCCATGGCGGGGAGGGTTGATTCGATGCCACCCTCTTAGTCGACCCATTTAGCCTGCACTATAGCGCCGCCGGGCATTTACGCGGGCTTTACCGCGGCGCACTTGAACGACCCGGGAATTGCCAACGTTTTTACGTGCGGAAGAGGACGTCCTCGCGGTTGAACATCCGCACGGCCCACGCGAGGGCGAGCGCCGCGTACACCGAGGTCGAGCCGAAGATCAAGGCGAGGTGCGGCCAGTGCCACACTCCGGAGACCAGCTCCTTGCTCGCCAACGACACGTTGAGGATGGGCACGAGCGCGAGCTGGCCGTTCAGCTCCACCCCGGGCAGCACCCCGGCCACGGCCGGCAGGATGATCACGATCACGAGGGGCGAGAGATAGCTTTGCGCTTCCTTGAAGCTCTTGGCCACGAGGGAAATTGCCAGCAGGAGCGCGGAAAAAAAGACGGCCATCGGCAGCACCAGGACGAGCACGGCCAGCAGCCCGAGCGGGTCCAGGCTGGGCAGCGCCGCCGCCGCACCCGCGCCGCGATTCGCGCCCACCATCGCCACCAGCAGGGGGCCGCCGAGCGAGACGGTCCCAACCATCGATATCAGTGAACAAAGCACGGTGCCGAGCGACGCGGTGAGCACCATGAGAAACTTGCCCAGGACCAGCTCGAGGCGCGACACGGGGCTGCAGAGGATCGTCTCCATCGTGCCGCGCTCCTTCTCCCCCGCGGTCAGGTCCATCGCCGGGTACATCGCCCCCCGTGAAGCACAGCAGGAGGAACATGTACGGGATGATGCCGCCGATCACGTTGCCGCCGACCTTTTCGGGCGGCGCCACGTTCTCGACCTGCACGGCGAATGGCTTGACGAACGTCGGCGCCAGGCCGCGGCCGGCCAGTCGCGCGGTCACGATCCGCTCCCGATAATCGCTGAAGAAGCGCTGGATCTCGCTGACCGCGAAACCCGACCGCAATTCGCCCTCGTAGTGGAAGATTTTCACCGCGGCCGGTTCCCCGCGCTCCAGCGCCGCGTCGAAGCCCGCGGGAAACTCAACCGTGGCCCGCACCGCCTTGTTGGCGATGCGCTCCCGCCAGTCCTCCGTCGCCGCCACGGCGCGAATCTTCCCGTGCGCGAGCAGCGCCGCCCGCGCCACCGGCGAGTCCGCGCCGCCCGCCACCATGACCACCGGGGCCTCTGCCCGCGCCTGGCGTATCACCTTCACGGAGACGAAGACCACCAGGCCCACGATCAGCGGCATCAGCAGCGTGGGGATCACGATCATCGAGACGAGCGTGCGCCGGTCGCGCAGCATGTCGCGCAGCTCCTTGCCGTAGATCGTGAATATGCGGCGGCCGTTCATGGCTGGGAAGAAAGACCGTGGAACCACTGATGCACACTGATGCGCACTGATGCAGACCCAACCTGATACTGTTCCGGATCAGTGGGCATGAGTGTACATCAGTGGTTCCGCTCGTGCTCGTCGACCCGCGGCAACGCGCCGCCCACCGCCTGCACGAAGATCTCCTCCAAATCGTTCTCCCGGTAGCTCACGCGCAGGCCGGCCAATGTCCCTTCGGCGAGCAGCCGGCCGTCATGGATGATGCCGATGACGTCGCAGAGTTTCTCGACCTCGCTCATGATGTGCGTGGAATAGATCACGGTTTTCCCGCGCGCCCGGCAATCGCGCACGAACTGCACGATCGTCCGCGCCGCCATCACGTCGAGGCCCAGCGTGGGCTCGTCGAAGATCATCACCGGCGGATCGTGGATCAGCGTGCGGGCGATCGACGTCTTCTGCTTCATGCCGGTCGAAAACTTATCGCACCGCCGGTCGAGAAAATCGTGCATGCCCAGATCGT
>JBEIHL010000790.1:0-2517 GCA_040381375.1 Opitutaceae bacterium | reverse complement strand
GGGCTCTCGGAGCCCGGGGCGACGAGTTTTTCCGCAAACGGCGCATCGCTCATGTCGAAGAGCTCACCCGCTTGATTGAGTTTCCAACCGGCCTCGCGGACATACCAGTTCCGCGCCAGCTGGTGAAAAACCCACGAGCGCGGCCCACTCTTTTCTCCGCGCAACTGGGCCCCAAAATTCCGGCCGTCGATCACGGTTTTCTCCGGCAGTTTCGCCCCGGCCAAATCGGCAAACGTCGGGAGGAAATCGCTCGAGTCCACGAGGTCGGCGGCAACCCGGCCCGCCGGTGTCACACCCGGCCAGCTCACGATCATCGGCACGCGACCGCCGCCATCGAGCACCGAGCCCTTGGCTCCGGCGAGGGGACGACCGCCGATGGTGGCCCGGTCGGCGCGACCGTTGCCGGTGCCGTTGTCGCCAAAGAAAATGACGAGCGTCTTTTCGCGCAGCTTCAGCCGATCCAGCTCCGCCATGAGTTTTCCCACCAGCTTGTCCATGTAGCGGACGTTATCGCCATAGTGGTCCTTGCTGTCGGGCGCGCTGTCGGGCGTGGGCAAGATGTCGCTGTGCACGTGGGACAGCGAGTAGTGGGCGTAGAACGGCCGGTCGCGGTGCTTCGTCATGAACTCCACGAGATGCCGGTGCATCAGATCGGGCATGTATTCCTTGTCGTGCAGCGGGCGCTTCTCGCCGTTGACCACGTAGGTCTTCACTTTCTCCTGCGTATTCCAGTAGGCGCCGCTGCCGGCATAGCGCAGGTAATCGTCAAATCCGAAATCGGACGGCTGCAGCGAGAACTGGCTCCACTTGCCGATCATCGTCGAGACGTAGCCCGCCGGCTTGAGCACCGTCGGAATCAGCGTCTCCTTCTTGGGCGAGATTTCCCCCACGGCGTCTTGATTGCTTCCCCCTGTGCGAAAGCCGTAGCGGCCGGTGAGAATCTGCGCCCGCGAAGGCCCACAGAGTGAAATCGTGTAGGCATGCGTGTAGCGCGTGCCGCTGCGCGCGAGGGCGTCGATGTTCGGTGTCTGGTAGTGGTCGGCGCCGTAGCAGCCGACTTCGCCGATACCGTAGTCGTCGGCGAGGATGAAGATGATGTTGGGCTTCGCGGCCGCAGACGCGGCGGCGAAAACCGGGAGCGGCGAAACGGCGAGCGCGAGGGCGCCGGCAAGAAGGCGGAATTTCATGGAGAGGTTGCGGCGGGTGCCGCCGGTTCAGAACTGGGTGCCCGTATGGTTGAGCGGGTAGGGTTTGGTAAGATATCGAAATGCGCCGTGGTCAGGGCAACGGCGGTCGCCGCGAAAGTGAGATGCGAACGTCGTCGGCGTAGCTGCCGGTGAAGATGTGATACCGGCAGCAGCAAACGCGGTCAATCCGCTGGTCGCTGGTCGGAGGCGAGATCCCGGTGCGGACCGATCACGCCGCGCCCAGGCTGAGCGTGACCGTGTTCGCGCGCGTCATCGTTTCGGTGTCGCCGGTCCGAGGGGTCAGCGACTACCGTCCCCTCCGCCATGGCTCCGCTGTTTTTCTGCCCGTATCCCAGCCTTCGCGCCCGCACCATGCGCCGCCATCTTCGCTCGTTCGCCGGGCTGGCCGTAGCCACCGCCACTTTCGCGGCGAGCCCGGAGCCGCCGCCGCCCTGGCACACCGCGCCACCGGCGGAGTATGTGGTCCGCCGCGTCACGGCGCCGCTCCCCTCCTCGCCATCCCTGGAAGCCGCCTGGCAGAGCACCGCGTGGTCGCACGCGCAGACGCTCGTTGTCGATCGGTTTCACGCGAAGCCGGACCCGCTTTACCCGAATACGCAGGCGCGGCTCCTGTATGACGATGCCGGCATCCACGTCTTTTTCCGCGTCGAGGACCGTTACGTGCGCAGCGTCATCACCGCATACCAGGGTCCAGTCTCGCGCGACGCGTGCGTGGAGTTCTTCATGGAGCCGGACGGGGCAACGCGGTTATCTCAACATCGAGGTAAACGCGGGGGGCACGTTGCTGATGAAGTATCACGATCCCCGCCTCCAGCCGGGCGCCGAAGAGTCGCCGCCGGGGTTCAGGCTCGTGCTGGTGCCATGGGAACAAGCGCAACGCGTCCGCATCCACCACTCGCTGCCCAAGGTCGTCGACCCTGAGATCACCACGCCGGTCGTGTGGTATGTGCAGTACTTCGTACCGTTCGAAATTCTTGAGTCCCATTTCGGCGCGCTCCGGCCGGTCTCTGGGCGGCGGTGGCGGGCGAACTTCTACAAGATCTCCGCCGCCACCTCGCATCCCCACCGCGCCACGTGGGCGCCGATTCCACCTGAGTCGCGCGCGGCCGGGTTTCACCAACCGCGTTTCTTCGCCCCCATCCGATTCGAATAAACCTCGTTCCGCGGATGCTGACTTCCGGGCGGCTCGCGGGTCGCGTCCTCGCTCAAGTGGCGTTTCTTTCGCTGAAATCGTGCGATGAACGGGTCGCAAACAAGGCGGCGAAACTGGGGCGCGACTATCCGGAGTGGCGGGGGCTTCCAGCTCCCG
>JBEIHL010000789.1:0-2525 GCA_040381375.1 Opitutaceae bacterium | reverse complement strand
TGGTCGCCGACGCCGACCACCGCGACATCGCGCGGCACGCTTTTTCCGGCCGACTTGAACGCGTGGTACGCGCCCAGCGCGAGGGTGTCAGTGACGGCGAACAGTCCGTCGCAACCCGGGTCCGCGTCCAAATGGGACCGCAGCGCCACCGCGCCGCTCGCCGGCGTGAAGTCAGCGGCGGTAATGCGCGCCGCGTCGCGTCCCGTCCGTTCGCGCACCGTCGCGCAGAACGATTCCGCCCGGTCGGCGGTTGTCTGGGTCAGCAGCGTCGGGGTGAGCACGGCCGGACGACGACGTCCGCCGGCGAGCAGCATTTCCGCGGCCCGTCGCCCGCCTGCTCCCGGTGTCTCGAGCACGCAGCAGTAGTTGGCCAGCCGCCGGCCCTGGACCACCACCGCGTATGGCAGCGTGGTCGAGGTCAGGAAGGCGTCGTCCGCGGGCAGCGTATTCGAAATGATGACACCGTGGTAGCGATTGGCGCTCAACAAGCCCGGCATCTCGCGCAGTCGCCCGGCGTGAAACATGTCGATCGAGACCGAGTAGCGCCGGTCGGCCGCGGTGCGGTGGTCGACCGAGCGTTGCAGTTCGCGCAAGGCCCGGCTGACGAGAAAGAGCGGCGCCTCGAACGACGTCAGGATGCCGAGTTCCATGTGCCGCACCTCCGGGTCGTGGGCGCGCAGCCGGCGGGCGGCGACATTGGGCACGTAGCCGAGCTCGCGGACCGCCTGGCGGATCCGATCGACGGTGGCGGGAGCGAGCCGGCGCTCCTCGTGGCGATTCGCCAGCACGGTCGAGACGGCCGCAGGGGAAATCCCGACGTGCTCCGCAATCATGCGCACCGTGACGGGGCGATTCTCACCTCGAGCCATGAAACGCCTTACTCACACGAACGCCCCGCGCGCCGCAAGCGGCAATCCCGACCGCCGATGCACAGGACGTGGCAGTTCGGAAACTACCCACGCGCGTACGCAGCACCCTTGCTTGAGGGATTCACCCTGGTGCACAGATTTCCCTCATGCGCGTAAACCCCGATCGCGAAAACTTGTTCCGGGATGCGATGGACGGCATCGCAACCCTGTCGCCCCGTGAAGGTGCCGACATCCTGCTCCACTACTTTCTCGGTGTCGTCAGCGGCCTCGATGCCACTGCCGCGCACCGGCTCCGCGACGAGATTTCGAGCCGGTTCGGCGGGCGCTACTGCAGCCAGGAACTCTGCGCGCAGATGACGGAAATGCTGAACGGGCATCTCGCCCGCGAGCGCCCGCGCGTCGCCGCCTGATCCTTTTCTGCGTCGCAGCCTCGACGCGCCGGGGCCAGGTTCCTACAACTCGGGGCCATGGCAGACGGTAAACCATCCGAACAGTCGGCCGCGCCGCCGCGCTCGATGCAGGGTCCGGGCATCTTCCTCGCGCAATTCATCCGCGACGAACCGCCGTTCAACACCTTCAGCGGCATCTGTCGCTGGGCGGTAGAACTCGGCTACCGCGGCGTGCAGGTGCCGGTGTGGGCGCAGCAGTTCATCGACATCGACGAGGCGGCCGAGTCCGCGGCCTACTGCGACGATTGGCGGGAAAAGCTTTCCCTGTACGGCCTCACGCTCACGGAACTCAACGCCTCGTTGGCGGGCCAGACGCTGGCGATGCATCCCGCCTACGAAACGGCGTTCCAGCCGTTTTATCCCGCCGGACTCGACGACCGCGGCCGCGTCGCCTGGGCCACGGACCAATTGCAGAAGACCGTCCGCGCCGCGGCGCGCCTGGGCGTGACCTGCGTGCCCGTGATGTCGGGCGGATTCGCCTGGCACCTCGCCTACCCCTGGCCGCAGCGCCCGGCCGGTCTGATCGACGAGGCGTTCCGCGAACTTGCGCGCCGGTGGCGACCAATCCTCGATCTCGGCGAGGAACTCGGCGTCTCGCTCGCCTTCGAGCTCCACCCCGGCTCAGACCTCTTCGACGGCCACACCTTCGAACGCTTTCTGGTGGCCGTGAACGAACACCCGGCCGCCGGGTTGAACTACGACCCGAGTCACTTCCTGCTGCAACAGCTCGACTACCTCGAGTTCATCCGCCTCTACGGTCCGCTCATCCGCGGCTTTCATGTCAAGGACGCCGAGTTCCGCCCCGATGGGCGCGGCGGCGTTTATGGCGGCTACCAGTCGTGGTCGGGCCGCCCCGGGCGCTTCCGCTCTCCGGGCGACGGTCAGGTCGACTTCAAACGCGTCTTCACTCTGCTGACGGAAGCCGGCTATCGCGGCTGGGCGGTGATCGAGTGGGAATGCGCGGTGAAAGATGCGCTCCAAGGGGCCCGCGAAGGGGCCGACTTCATCAAGCGACACCTGATCGACGCGACGACGGTGGCCTTCGACGACTTCAGCGCCGGCAAGGGCGACGTCGCGACGAATCGAAAGATTCTCGGGCTGTAGTACCCACGCCGCGCGCCGGTTATGACGCATCACGTCGGTGGAGCAGCCTGTCCCCAGGCTGCTGGATTGCTCCGGCAGCTCAGTCCGACTTTCCGGGCGGGAG
>JBEIHL010000788.1:0-2528 GCA_040381375.1 Opitutaceae bacterium | reverse complement strand
TGCAATTGGGGTGGAGCCGCTTGTCCTCAAGCGGCTGACCGTCGACCGCTCCTAAGGCAGCGGCTTGAGGACAAGCCGCGCCACCTTTCAGTGCTTTCGTTTTCATCGTTGAGTGGAAGGCCAACGGGATCGCTCCAGCGTAGTTTCCGGCCTTGAGTGGCGCGGACGGCGGCCGGGGGCGGCCGCGCTCCCAGGGGGAGAGGAGCGCACCTACTCCCGCAACGCCGCGAGGTCCGGGTCGGTGCCGGCGAGATCGGCGTATTTTCCGTCCAGCGCGATGGCGCGATCCACCCGGGCCCGGGCGAGCCCCAGTTCACCCCGCTGACACGCGTAACAGCCGAGGTTGAACTGGATCGTCGCATCCGTCGGATGCAGGCGCTCGGCCTCGCGCAGGATTGTCTCGGCGGCGGCGAGCGACTCCGCGCGCCGGGTGGCGTAGGCCCATGTCACCCACAGGGCCGCGTCTTCCGGACTGCTCCGCACCAACGTGCTGGCGAGCATGCGGACCTCGGGCCATTTCGCCTGTTCGTGCAGGGCGGCGAGACGGAGCGTGGCGACTTCCGGCAGCGCGGCTTCCGGCCCCACGATCTGGTCGAGTTCGGCCTCGGCCTCCGCGGCCAGGCCGAGAGCGAGGTACCCTTGGGCGTGGGAAATACGACGGCGCGGAAGCATCGGGTTGAAGATTGCCTACGCGGCCGGAAGTTTGCCGTGGTGAACGGCGTGCGCGGCGTAGGCCGCGGTGTCGGCCAGCATTGCGTCGATTGTCGCGACGAGCGGTTCCAGCCGCACCAGCCCGGCGAAGACGGCCTTGTCGCCGATTGCGTCCGTCAGCACGAACGCGGGCCGCTGGTTGATCTGGTGGGAAAGGAAAGCCTGGGTACTGGCGTCGACCCGCTCCCGCACCGTCTTCGACGCGGCGGCGGCCCGCAGTTTCTTTGCGTTGAGCCGGCGTCCGCCCGCCTCGACGGCGACGGCGACGGCCACGGCCGTGGCGAGATCACCGACCGTCCGTCCGTCGCGCAAGGCCGCCCGGGCAAGTGCGAGCCGGATCTCGTCGCCCTCGAAGCCGAAGTCGCGCGCCGCCTCGGCGACGAGATTCGGAGCTTCGTAATGCCCCGCGCGTTCCGGCTCGAGCCAGCCCGAGTGGAGCATGAACGGCGCGTGCATCACCGTGCCGCCGCTGCGCCGGTAAAACCAGTCGCACTGGGCGCGCGAGCGCGGGAAACTCTCCGGACTCATCAACGCGATCCGCCAGTCGAAGGTCGCGCGACCGGCGTAGCGCCGCTGGAGTTCCGCCCAGACCGGTTCCACCCAGGTGCACCAGGACGACAGGACCTCGAGGTAATAGGTGACGTGCATGGGGCAACAGCGGAAAGCGGCCGGCCGGGGGCGTCAACGGACGAACCGCACCGCCCCGTACGGTCGGGCGGTTTCGGGCTTTGTTCGTTCGGTCCGGCGCGGACTATTCCTTTTTCTTTGCGCCTTCGAAGAAGCCCTTGATCGCCTCACCGACCTGCCGGGCTCCCTCGGCCGCCGCGGCACCGGTGGCGCCGCTCAGCGGCCCGAGCGCTTTGGTCGAGGCGGAAACCACGCTGGCCGTGATGCTGCGCAAGATGGCGAAGCCGAGTTGCGGCGGCGTGAGACCGCCCTCCTTCACGCCGAGGTCGACGAGCAAAATTTCCGGCATGGGGATGATCAGGTTCTGCCCGCCCGCCGAAAGTGTCACCTTGCCGCCGCGCAGCACAAATTTCCTCACGATCAGCCGGATCGGTTTGCCGCCGGAGGTTTTGGTTTCGGGGCCGTTCAAGCCCAGGGACTTCTCGGCATTCTTGAGCAGGTCGCTGATGTTGCTCGAGATGATCTTCGTCTCGTAGTGGATCGCGATGTCCTCGATTTCCAGTTCGTTGATTTCCACCGGGTCGTCGAAAAGCGAGAACGGCTTCACCTGGATCTGCACCCGCGTGATGCTCAGCGCTTCGGCGTCGCTCCAGCCGGCGGGGTTGCCGATCCGAAGATCCGTCAGAGTACCCCAGCCGGACATCGGCGCCATCGTCGCCTCCTCAAGTTTGACCGGAGCCTGCAGGACGGTGGGGCCTATCCGATTGACCCCCGCTCGCACGAAGCTGCCGAAAACGAGGATCGCGAAGAAGTAAATCAGGGCGATAACCGAAATTACCGTGAGGATGGCGATCCCGGTGACGGGCTTGATGGGGGCGCGCATGGCTGGAGCGAGGGTGGGCGGACGGAGTCAGACCTGCAAGCAGGGGAGAGGTGCGCGCGAGTTTTGAATTGGCGCATTTAGGGGGTGACGCGGTTCAGCGCAGGGAGTGCGGGCATGCTGTCCCCGGGCGGGAACGGTCCGCTGCGGGGAGCGGACGAATTTCCGCTTGTCAGGTCCGGCCGCGGCCCGACGCTCTCGGCGAACCGTTCGTCCCACCCGTCCCTTCCCGCATCCCTCCCATGGCCCAAGCCTACACGGAAGCCAGCATCAAGACTCTCTCCTCGCTCGAGCACATCCGGCTGCGCCC
>JBEIHL010000787.1:0-2528 GCA_040381375.1 Opitutaceae bacterium | reverse complement strand
CTCCGCCATGTGGGTGCCTATGCGGTCGATGCGCCCAATACGCTCCTCGCCCGAACCTACACGACCACGGACGCCGCACTCTCCTATGCGGGCACCTGGAGCGATCGCCGGTACAAAGCCTATCTCGCGGTTGAGAATGCATGGGACCGCACGTACGCGACGTCCGTTTCGCTCAGCAGCGGTTTTCAACTCATCGCCCCCGGCGCGCCCCGCACTTTTAGGGTGGGCGTGCAGTTCGATTTCTAATCAGTATCCACCCAGTCCCTACCCGCCATGCCCACCCTTCATTCTCGTCGTCCCCTCGCGCTTGCGATCACGTTGCTCGCGATCTCCGGCGTCGCTCAGGCCCACCAACTCTGGGTCGGGGCGAGCAACTACCTGCTGACGTATCCCGGCGCGCGCCCCGGCCCGGTCAGCACCGTCGCCTACGTGAGCTTCGGTCACCGTTTCCCCATCGATGAACCGATCGACGACGCGCGCTTCGGCGGCGTCACGCTGCATGCTCCGGGCGTTGCGGCCCGGCGGCTGGCTTCGAGCAGCGACGGCTATCGCGCCGCGTCGCTCGCGTTCGAAAAGGCCGGCGCCTATTGGGTCAGCTCGGTCAACCGGCCGATCTTCTCGACCCAGATCAAGGATGCGAAGGGTGTCATGTCCTACGTGCGCGTCCCGCAGAACGAAGCTCCCTCCGGCGCGAACGTCGTCGACGCCACGCAGATCTTCGGCTTCGCCAAGGCGCTCATCACCGTGCAGGGCGCCGGCGCCGACACCACGGCGTTGAGTCAGCCGCTGGGACATACGCTGGAACTGGTCCCGGAGAAAAATCCGGCGACGGCCGCGGTCGGAGAGAAAATTCCGTTTCGCGTCTTCTTCAACGGCCGCCCCTATGCAGGCGAGCCGATCGAGGTGGTCGCCGAAAGCGTCACCGCGCCGCAGAAAGTGCCCGGTGCCAAATGGAGCGGCGAGACGGACAAGAGTGGTCGCGTCAACGTGCCGGCGGCCTTGCCGGGCGTGTGGCTCCTGATCGTCACGGTTATCGAGCCCGCGACCGCGGACCTGAAACCCAAGGCGAACCAGATTCGCTACCGGGCGACGCTCACCTTCGAGGTGCCGGGTGGCGCCTACGGTAGCTGAGACGGAACGATTCCGTTGGCGCTCAAATCACCGATGAAAACGAAAACCCTGCAAGGTGGAGCGGCTTGTCCTCAAGCCGCTGCCGCTGGATCGGTCGAACATCAGCCGCTTGGGGACAAGCGGCTCCACCTTTCCGGCATCGTTCCGGCGGAAGACGCATGAGGATTTGGCGATTGATCCTCGCGCTGTTCGGCGCGTGCACCCTGCTGTTGCGGACTCACGCGCATGAGCCGTATCTGCTGCTCACCGCGAATGCCGACGGTACGTTCACGGCGGAAGCCGGGTTCTCCGACGGCGTCTCGGTCGCCGGGCTGAAGCTGATCGTGCGGGATCGCGGCACCGGCGAAGTGCGGTCGGAGCACACCGTGCCGGCCAGCGGAAAACTGACGCTGCCAATCCCGCCCGCGCCGTACCGCGTCGTGTTCGAGGGCGGATCGGGGCACCGGATCTCGAAGCCCGGCCCCGAACGGGAGACCGCCGCCGGGCCGTCGAATCCTGTCCCGCCGTCGCCGGCAGCGGCGGACGCGCCTACCCTCGCGCCCGCGCCGGCGACGACGCCGACTGCGCTAGCGCCCCCGACAACGTCGGCGTCGCCGGACGACACGGCGCGCGTGGTGCTGATCGTCGGGATTTTTTTCGTCTTCGGCTCGATCGCCTTCGCGCTCGGCTACGGCGCGGGGCGGAGCGCCCGCTGAATCATGACGGCCCCCGTCCAGACGCAGGAGATCGCCCCGGCTCATGGCCGGAGGGAATTGCGCGGCGTCGTGAGTGTGGCGGTCGTCATTCTGCTCGCGTGGGCGGGCGGGATTGCGGCGCGCCAACTCAAGCCGGGTTCGCCGCCGCTCGCCTCGCACCAGCAGCCGGCGTTCACGGGATTGAGCGCTTTGGATCAGGGCCTGTTCAACGATCTGCGTTCCGCCGCGGCGGAGATTCGCGCGCTGCAGGTGCAGCACCAGGCGTGGCCCGAGCCGACCGTACTCGCGGCGGACGCGATCCCACCGTTCGTCGCGGATGCGGTTTGGGCGCAGCGCGGCCGCCTCGGGTGGCGACGCATGGACGCGCACGCGCCGACCCACGCGGTGTATTGGGGCAGCAATGACACCGTCGAATGGGCGCTGGTGTTGAGCGGCGAAAGCACGGCGGTCTGGCGTCGGCCGGCGAAGCCCGACGGTGCGATTCCGCAGGCCATTCCTGATCTCTTGGTGTTGGATGGATGGACGGAATTCGTGCCCCGGCACGCGATCTCGCCATGAAACGTATCGTGCTCTGTCTCGCGGTCGGTCTTGGCTTGCTGGGCGCGGCGCGCGCGGAGCCGGCCGGCCGCAAGCTGGTCGTCGGCACGACGCTGCATCCGTACTACAGCTTCACGGTGAACATCGCGGGTGACCGCGCGACGG
>JBEIHL010000786.1:0-2544 GCA_040381375.1 Opitutaceae bacterium | reverse complement strand
CGCCGCGTCGGTCGGCACGCCCGCCGGCGCGCACTTTGCCTACGACTTCGAAACCGGCGCCTTGCTGCGCGCGTGGCGCGGTTCGTTCATCAATGCCGCCGACATGTGGGAGGGGCGCGGGAACGATCAGACCGCGCGTCCGGAAGGCCCGGCGCTCACGTTCAACGGCAAGCCCGCGATCGCCCTGATCGAATACGCCGCGCAGGGCGACTGGCCCGACCAACCCGAGCCGTTGTGGTCGTCGCAGGGCTACGCCCTCGAAGCGGATGGCACCCCGGTGTTCCTCTCCACGCTGTCCGAGCTCTCCGTTCGCGACCGGATCGCCGCGGTCCCTGAGGGCAAGGGTCTGACCCGCACGCTGAACCTGTCGGGCCGGCTGCCGTCGTGGTCGACGTGGGTGCTGCTGGCCGAGGCCGACACCATCACCGCCCAACCTGACGGCGGCTGGGTAATCGGCGATCGGGAATGGTACCTCGACTGGCCCGCCCAGGCGGCGCACCGACCGGTCGTGCGGACCGTGGGAGCGAAACAGCAACTCGCCGTTCCCCTCACCGGAGGGAACCTCGAAGAGCCCGTCGTCTACACCCTCGTGTGGTGAGGTCCCGGCCTCCCGTTACCACCCAACCGGATGATCCCGCGCGCCATGAACCGCCTTTTTCTCCTTCTTCTGCTCGTATCCGTTCCCGCCGCCCCCGGCGCCGACGCCGTACCGCGCATCCACAATCCCTCGGCCGCCGAGCGCTTCGCCAAGCCGTCGGATGAACTCGTCGCGCGCGAAAACACATTCTGGAAACGCACGCCGCTGCCCGTACCCGACGACATCGTGCTCGAGGTGAGCGGCATCCTGCCGGTCGCCGGTAAACGTCTGCTCGTGACCACGCGGCGGGGCGAAGTCTGGTGGGTCGACGGCGCATACGACGACAACCCGCGGCCGCGCTTCACGCGCTTCGCGTCCGGACTGCACGAGCCGCTCGGCATCGTGCCGGCCGCCGCGGGCGGATATTATGTGGCGCAGCGGCAGGAAGTGACGCGGCTGGCCGACACCGACGGCGACGGACGCGCGGACCGGTTTGCCACGGTGGCGAAAATTCCGATTTCCGGCAGCTATCACGAATACAACTTCGGCCCGATCCTCACGCCCAACGGCAATCTGCGGGTCACGCTCAACGTGGCCTTCGGCGGCGCGACGCAGGCTCCCGCGCCCTGGCGCGGCTGGATGGTCGAGATCACGCCCGACGGCCAGATGACGCCGATCGCCGCCGGCCTGCGCTCGCCGAGCGGTTTCATGGTCACGTCGAAAGGTGATTGGTTCTTCGGCGAAAATCAGGGCGAGTGGATCGGCTCCGGCCGGATTACGCACGTGGCGCCGGGCGATTTCACCGGTCATCCGGCCGGGCTCGCGTGGAGTCGGCTGCCCGGTTCCACCGTCGCGCTGCGACCGGAAGACATCACGGACTTCGGCGCCCCGATGCACGAGGTCGCCAAGAAGGTGCCGGGGGTGAAGCCGCCCGCCGTGTGGTTGCCCCACACCGTGCTCGGCATCTCGACCTCCGGCATGATCGAAGATCTGACGGGCGGAAAGTTCGGTCCGTTCGGCGGTCAGTTCTTCGTCGCCGACCAGGGCCAGAGCAAAATCGTGCGCGTCACGCTCGAACAGGTGAAGGGCGTCTGGCAGGGCGCGGCGTATCCATTTCGCGAAGGCTTCGAGTGCGGCATTCTCCGGATCGCGCACGGCGAAGACGGCGTGCTCTTCGCCGGCGAGACCGCACGTGGCTGGGGATCCGTTGGACCGAAACAGTTTGGCCTCGAGCGGCTGAACTGGACCGGCCAGGTGCCGTTCGAGATCAAGGACGTGCGCGCCCAGCCGGATGGTTTTGTCCTCACGTTCACGCAGCCGGTCGACCGCGCCACGGCGGAAAAACCCGAGAGCTACAGCATCGGCGGCTTCACCTACCTCTATCATCGCGCCTACGGCAGCTCGCCCGTCAACCGCCTGGCCTGTCCCGTCCGCAAGGTCGTGGTCGCGCCCGACGGGCTGAGCGTGCGGATCGCCGCCCTTTGCCTGCGCGAAGGCTACGTGCACGAGATCAAGGCGCCCGGGGTCCGCGCCCAGGGCGGCACTGAGCCGCTCCTGCATCCGGTCGCGTATTACACGCTGAACCGCTTCGGCGAGGGCAACCGGATCATCGCGCCTGATCCCATGGAGGCGGAGCTGTGCGTCGCTCCCGTACCGGCCGCCGCCGCGGCCAACACGAAGAAGCACCCGCTGCGCGCGCCATCCGACTGGCCCAACGACGAGGGCGACCGCGCGATCGTGCTCGGCACGCAGCCGGGGCTGAAGTTCGACACCACGTTGATCACGGTGAAGCCGGGCGCCCGCATCCGGCTCATTTTCCGCAACTCCGACGACATGCTGCACAACTTCGTGCTCTGCCAACCGGGTCGCGGCCAGGATGTCGGCGCCGCGGCGCTCGCGCTCGGCCTCGACGGCAATGCCAAGAGCTTCGTGCCGGACAGCGACGACGTCCTTTACCACACCGCGCT
>JBEIHL010000785.1:0-2548 GCA_040381375.1 Opitutaceae bacterium | reverse complement strand
GGGCCATTGCCGGGCGGGAGCCCGGCGCTCCCAGGGGGGGCCAATCGCCGGGCTGATTCTTCGCTTCGCTCCGCCGGGAATTTCGTGCTTCATCGGTGCACGTGCCCCTCGCGCCTTCGTTCCTCCTTCGCCGGCTGCTCTTCGCGCTGATCGTCGTCGCCGCCTTCTGGCTGCGCACGCGCGAGCTCGAAAAGCGGCCGATGCACGCCGACGAAGCCAACCAGGCGGTAAAACTCGGCGAACTCATCGAGGCCGGCGAGTACGCCTTCGATCCGCGCGATCATCATGGACCCACGCTCTACTACGCCGCCCTACCCGTCGCGTGGCTGCGCGGAGAAAACTCGCTCGCGGCGCTCACGGAAAAAACCGTCCGGCTCGTGCCCGCGCTCTTCGGCACGCTGAACGTGATTCTCCTGATCGCGGTAGGAGCGGCTTTACGCCGCGACCTGGGCGGATCGGAAAGGGCTTCCGACGTCGGGACGCGGCGCAAAGCCGCTCCGATAACCTGGTCCGCGCTGGCCGCGGGAGCGTTCCTCGCGCTCTCGCCGCCGTCGGTCTACTACAGCCGCTATTTCATCCAGGAGACGCTGCTCGTCACGTTTACGCTGGCGACCGTCTTCTCGCTGCAGACCTGGTGGCGCACGGGCCTCACGCGTTGGGCGGTGGCAGCGGGCGCAGGCGCGGGTCTCATGCAAGCCACGAAAGCGAGCGCCCCGCTGTTCCTGATGCTCATCGCGCTGGCCTGGCTGCTGACCCGCAGCGGCGCACGACCGGCCACGCGGCGACCGCGGCGCGATTTGGCGTTCGGTGTCCTGGGCGCACTGTTCACCGCCGGGCTGCTCTATGGGTCCTTCGGGACGCATCCGGCCGGACTGCGCGACGCGCTGGGCGCGTACGGGCACGCAATCACGCGCTTCGGAGCGGAGGCAGCGCCCACCGGCCACGAAAAGCCGTGGTGGTACTATCTGAAACTCTTCGGCTGGTACCGCCAGGGCGGACTCGTCTGGCATCAGTTGGCATTTTCCGCTCTCGCCGTCGCCGGCCTCACCGTGGCATGGGTGCGCCGCGACGCCTTTCTGCGCGGGGTGGCGCTCTACGCGCTCGGAGTCATCGCCGTCTTTTCCGTCTTCGCCTACAAGACGCCGTGGCATGTGGTGCACTTCGTGCCCGCGCTGGCGCTGCTGGCGGCCGCGGCGCTGGCGGCCATCGCCCGCCTGCGCACCGGCCGCCCCGTCGCCGCGGCGTTCGCGCTCGTGGTCATCGCCACGCTTTATCACCAGACGGGGCGCGTCGCGTTCCTGCGTCCGGCCGACCAACGCAACCCGTACGCCTACGTGCACAGTTCGTCCGATGTGCTCAAGTTTCGCCCGCTCGCCGACGCCACCCTCGCCGCCCGGCCCGAGGGCGCGAACCGTTCGATCCATGTGATCAGCGAAGAATACTGGCCGCTGCCGTGGTATCTGCGGGGATTGCCGCGCGTCGGCTATCACCTCACGCCGCCCGAAAACTGCGACGGCGCCCTCGTGATCGTGTCGAACGCGCAAGCCGACGCCGTGCGCGCCCGGCTGCGCGGGACATATCGGGAAACGTTCCTCGGTTTGCGCCCGGGCTTCGTCTGCGTCCTGTTTGTGGCTGAACCGTGACTGCTCCGCCTCCGCAGCTCTCCCTCGTGGTTCCGTTCTACAACGAAGCCGGCAACATCCTGCCGCTGGCGGAGCGATCCGTCGCGGTGCTGCGCGAGCTCGGCCGACCGTTCGAGTTCATCCTGGTCAACGATGGGAGCACCGATGCCACCGCCGCGGAGATCGCCGCGGCGCACGCCCGCTGGCCGGAGTGCGTCGAGCTGCGCATGGCGGGAAACGTCGGCCAGGCGACCGCGCTGCTCGCCGGCCTGCGCGCCGCGCGGGGCGATTTCCTGCTCATGATGGACGGCGACGGTCAGAACGACCCGCGCGATTTTCCGGCGTTGCTGGCGTTGGTCGAGTCGGGACAGGTCGACCTGGCCTGCGGATGGCGCGTCGACCGGCACGACTCCACGCTGCGCAAGGTCATGTCGCGCTTCGCCAACGTCGTGCGCGGCACGATCCTGAAGGACGGCGTGCACGACGCCGGCTGCCAGCTGCGCGTGATGCGGCGCGAAGTACGCGACGCGTTTTTTCCGATGGAGCTGATGCAGAGTTTCATCCCGGCGCTCGCGGTGGCCGCCGGTTTTCGCGTCGGCGAGACCCTCGTCCGCCATCACGCCCGGATCGCGGGCGAATCAAAGTACGGTTTTCGCCGGCTGCTGTGGCGACCCGCCGTGGCGATGCTGGGCCTGCGCTGGAAAATCTGGCGCGGCCAGACACCCAAGCGCGGCGCAACCCGACAAGATCATTAAACCACTGATCGGCACTGATGGGCACTGATTGATGAAGGCAATCGGCAGATGTCTTGCCTCGCTCTCACGGTGGCGGCATGAAAACGAGAAAGATGCTCTGGATCAGTGTTCATCAGTGAGAATCAGTGGTTCAACTGCGGTTTGAGGATACGCGAGTGCCAGCGGTTAACT
>JBEIHL010000784.1:0-2548 GCA_040381375.1 Opitutaceae bacterium | reverse complement strand
TGGCCGCCGCGGATCGCAGCCCGCGGCGGCCTCTTTTTTTGTTTGAATTGGAAGGCCGGGAAGAACGGGAAGACGTGAAGCGTACCGGGACTCTGAGCGAGAGTTCCTGGCGCCGCCGGATTCTTCCCGCACTTCCCGGCCTGTTTTCGTCCGGATCGGGACCGGGGGCGATTTCGCCTTCGACTCGGACTCCGCCTCGCCCAGCGTGCCCGCATGGCGGACAAGGTGCGCGTAATCATCATCGGGGGAGGAGCGGCGGGAATCTACGCCGCGATTGCGTGTGCGGAAAAACTGGGCCAGGCCGGCGAGGTCACGGTTTACGAAGCCACCGCGCACCCGCTTGCCAAGGTCAGGGTCTCGGGTGGCGGGCGTTGCAATGTCACCCACGCCTGCTTCGAGCCGCGGGAACTGGTGAAGTTTTATCCCCGGGGCGGACGCGAACTGCTCGGGGCGTTTCACCGTTGGCAGCCGCGCGACACCGTTGCCTGGTTTGCCGCGCGGGGCGTCGAGACCAAGACCGAGGAGGACGGCCGGATGTTTCCGGTGACGGATGACTCCGCCACGATCGCGGACTGCCTCCTGCGAGCCGCCCAGGAGGCTGGCGTCCGGCTCGTGACCAGCCTGGGGGTGCGCAAGGTGGAATCGACGGGGCGCGCCGAAGCACCTTCGTTCTGGGTGACGCTGACCGACGGTTCCGAAGTGCGGTGCGAACGGCTGCTGATTGCGACGGGTGGCAACCGGTCGTCGGCTGGTTTCACGATTGCCGAAGCCCTCGGCCACACGATCGAGCCGCTGGTACCGTCCTTGTTCACGTTTCACATCGATGACGCGCGGCTGATCGGGCTCTCGGGAGTATCGCTCGAAGAGGCGGTGGTCAGCGTGCCGGGGACGAAGCTGCGCACGTCCGGCCCACTGTTGATCACCCATTGGGGACTCAGCGGACCGGCGATACTGAAACTGTCGGCCTGGGGGGCGCGCGAGCTCGCGGAACGGAAGTATGAATTTCCGCTGACGGTGAATTTCGCGCCGCCACACACCCGCGAAACCCTGACGCAGGAACTCATGAAAGTGCGGGAAAAGAATCCGCGGAAGCAGCTCACGACCTGGAGTCCGCTCCCGATGCCGCAGCGCCTATGGGAACGCCTAGTGACGTCGACTGGTATCGCGGCGAGCGCGCCCTGGACCACGGTGGGCAACGCGGCACTCACCACGCTCGCGACCCAGATTACGTCGGCGGCCCTCAGCGTCGTCGGCAAGAGCCTGTTCAAGGAAGAGTTTGTGACCTGCGGCGGCGTCAAGTTGAGCGAGGTCGACTTCCGGCGGATGGAAAGCCGGGTGTGCCCGGGGCTCTTCTTCGCCGGCGAAGTGCTCGACATCGATGGCGTGACCGGCGGCTTCAATTTTCAGTCCGCGTGGACCACGGGTGCTCTCGCGGGCGAGGCGATGGGTGAGCGGACGGGAGAAGTGACTAGTGACAAGTAACGAGGGGCAGATTTCCCTCACCGAGCGTTCGACACTTGTCACTTGGGCGCCTGTCACTTGTCACTTTCCCCACCATTCCCTCCTACCTCCAACTTCTCCTCCTTGTCGTCCCCGTCTTCACGGTCATCGGCATCGGTGTGTGGGCGCGGCGGGTGCATTGGATCGAGGGAGAAGCGGAGAGGAGCCTGATCCGCCTGGTCATCAACCTCTGCTACCCGTGTCTGATTTTCGAGTCGGTGGCGGGCAATCCGGCGCTTGGCGCCACGGAGAACCTGGTGCTGCCGCCCTTGCTGGGCTTCGGGGTGACGGTGGTGGGAATTTATGGGGGGCGCCTGCTGGCGAAGATGATCGGCCTGCACATCGGCACGGGTTTGCGCACGTTCGCGCTGGCGGTTGGCATCGCCAACTACGGCTACCTGCCGCTGCCGATCATGGAGGCGATCTGGGGTGTGGAGAGTCGCGGCCTGCTGCTCGTGTACGGCGTGGGGGTGGAGGTGGCGATCTGGACGGTTGGCCTGCTCGTGTTGAGCGGAGAGTCGCTCCGGCAGGGCTGGCGCAAGCTGATCAACCCGATCCTGATGACGCTGCTGGTGGCCGTGGCCTGTAACCTGGCCGGCGTGGCGCCGCTGCTGCCGCAGTTTGTGACGAAGACGATTCACGTGCTCGGCGCCTGTGCGATCCCGTTGGGCCTGATCATGACGGGCGTGAATCTCGCGCAGTACCTGCACCAGCCGCGCGCGCTGTTCGAACCGCGCGTGTCGATCGCGGCGATGGCCTTTCGACTCGGCGTGCTGCCCCTGTGCGTCATTGTCCTGGCGAAATTTCTTCCCTGCTCGGTGGAGTTGAAACGGGTGCTGGTGGTGCAGGCGGCGATGCCGGCGGCGGTCAGCCCGATCATCATCGCGCGCCTCTACGGCGGGCATCCGCCCACGGCGGTGCAAATCGTGCTCGGCACGACCGCGCTCGGCATCCTCGTGATCCCGCTCTGGCTGCGCGTGGGATTTGAGTGGGTCGGGATCTCCTGACCCCTTGCGGAACTCCCCACATTGACCGTTCCGACCTCGCC
>JBEIHL010000783.1:0-2549 GCA_040381375.1 Opitutaceae bacterium | reverse complement strand
GGCGGTTTCTGGTGGATGAACTCCAACAGCAACTGGAACGCGGTCTGCCACGCCGGCATCGCCGGCGCCACGCTGGCGGCGGTCGCCGACCGCATGGTGCGCGCCGAGGTCCTGGCCGGGTCGGAGGCCAACCTGCCGACCTTCGTCTCCGGTTTCACCGCCGACGGCTACTGCAGCGAAGGCATCGGCTACTGGAGCTATGGCTTCGGCCACTATGTCCTGCTGGCGGAAACCGCCGCCGCGGCGACCTCCGGCCAGGTGCGTCTCCTGCAGGGGCCCCGGCTGCAGCGGGTGAACGACTATCCGGCCGGCATGGAAATCCTCAGCCGCGTGTATCCAGCTTTCTCCGACAACGCCACCACCGTCCAGCCGGCCGCCTGGGTTGCGCCGCTCGCCCGGCGCGGACTCGAGGGCGGTGCGGAACCGGCGCGGCTGGCCGCGCCCGGCTGGGCCGAGGTCGCGCGAGACCAGCTTTACATCAGCGCCGTGCGCAACTGGACCCCGTCCGTTCCCGCCCCCGCCGCCGCCCCGCCCCAGCCGGAACTGCGCCACTGGTTCGACGATGCGCAGGTGCTCATCGCCCGGGCGGCGACCGACTTCGGCGGCGCGATCAAGGGCGGGCACAACGACGAGCTGCACAATCACAACGATCTCGGGTCGTTCGTCATCGCGCTCGGCGGCACCGCGCTGCTGGTCGACCCGGGCAGCGAAGTGTACACCGCGCGCACGTTCGGCGCGCAGCGGTACGAGAGCAAGGTCCTGAACTCCTACGGTCATCCCGTGCCGATCGTGGCGGGCGCCCTGCAGTCCACGGGCCGCGCCTTCGCCGCCCGCGTGCTGGCCCGGGAGTGGACCCGCGAACGCGACCGCGTGCTGCTCGACCTCCGGGGTGCGTACCAAGTGGCCGCACTCACCCGCCTCGAGCGCGAGTTCGTGTGCCGCCGCGGCGTGGACGAAGGGTTCACGATCACCGACGAGTTCGAATTTGCCACGCCGGAGGCGTTCGGCACCGCGCTGGTCACCTTTGCGAGCTGGCGCTCGATCGACGCCGCAACGTTTGAGATCGGCACCGGCACCGCCCGGGTGCTGGTCCGCGTCGAGAGCGAAGGCGGGCCCGTCACCTGGCGCAGTGAAGTGATCGAGGAGAACCTTCCTGGCGGCGCGAAGCCCACCCGGCTCGGTTTTGAATTCGCCCGGCCGCTGACCCAGGGGCGTATCCGGTTTCACGTGACGCGCGCGATCCCCGTGATGACGGCCGCCGCCGCCGCACCCGCCGCGCCGGCGGCGAGACTCGGCAATCTCTCCACCCTCGGCACCACCCGCGAGGGCGAGGGGGCGATGATCGCCGGCTTCACCCTCGCGGGTCCGGGCCGGAAGCGCGTGCTGCTCCGCGCGGTGGGCCCCGGACTCGCCCAATTCGGCGTCGCCGGCCTGCTGCGCGATCCGCGGGTCGTGGTCCGACACGCCACGGGCGAGGTCGCCCGCAACGACGACTGGTCCGCGGCCGCCCTGGGCGCGGCGGCCGCAGGCGTGGGAGCCTTCCCGCTCGCCGCCGGCAGCGCCGACGCCGGTCTCCTGCTCGACCTTCCCGGGGGCAGCTATACCGCGCAGATCGAAGGCGCGGACGCCGGGGCCGGCGCGGCGCTGGTCGAAATCTACGATGCCGGCGGCCTGGATGCGCGCCTCGTCAACCTTTCCACGCGGGGCACCGCCGCCCCCGGCTCGCCGCTCACCATCGGACTCTCGGTCGGACCGGGCGGCCCCCGCTGGTTCCTGCTGCGCGGGATCGGCCCGGCGCTCGCCGGATTCGGTGTGTCCGGCGCTCTGGCCGATCCGACGCTCGCGGTTTTTCAGGGCGCCACCCGGATTGCGCAGAACGACGACTGGAACCTCAGCTACTGGGGCACCGAGGTGGCGCGCGCCTCCGCCGCGGTGCAGGCGTTTGCCCTCGCGGCCCATGGCGCCGACGCGGCCGCGATCGTCCAGCTGCCCCCGGGCAACTATACGTTTCAAGTCTCCGGCAAGGGTGAAGCTACCGGCACCGTGCTCGGCGACGCGTACGAACTGCCGTGAGCCGGACGCTGCATCTGAGCCAACTGGCATGGACGCTCACCGGCTGGCGTCCGCATGCGTGGCGATTTGCGGACGATGTTCCGGGTGGCTTTCTGCCGCCCGACGTGGGACCCGTGCCGGCCCGCCTGCCCGGGAGCGTGCAGCAGGGGCTGCGCGCCGCCGGTTTGCTGGCCGACTGGAACGTCGGGCTGAATTCGCGCGCGGCTGAATGGGTTGAGCACCGGCACTGGCGTTTTACCTCGGAGATACCCGCCGCGTCACTGCCGCCGGGGGAGGCCGTCTGGTTTCAGGCGGACACCCTGGACCCTGCCGGCTGGATCCTGGTCGATGGCCGCATCGCCGGAGAATTCAAAGGCGCGCACCAGCCGGTCAGGCTCGATCTCACCCCTGCCCTGTCCGGCGCCGGGCCGCACCGGCTCGACCTCGTGTTCGACCAGCCGCGGGAGGAGGAAGCGCAGCTGGGCTACACATCGCGG
>JBEIHL010000782.1:0-2549 GCA_040381375.1 Opitutaceae bacterium | reverse complement strand
TGGCAGCGCTCATGGTCTAGCAGTGAATCAAACGGAGATTTTTTGGGGACTGGCCGCCTCGTGGGTATGAGTCGGACCGGCAAACACGCGGAGCTTTGTCAGCATCCGGGCTGCAATCTTGTTCTTCGGGAGCATGCCCTTGACGGCGTGCTCAATGATGAACTCGGGGTGACGCTCGCGCATGAGGGAAACCTTGCGGTAGCTCTCACCTCCGACGAAGCCCGAGAAAAACATGTACTCGTTCTGGACCTCTTTCTTGCCGGTCAGCACCACCTTCTCCGCGTTGATGATCACCACGAAATCTCCGGTGTCGACGCTAGGCGTGTAGGAAGGCTTGTGGCGGCCACGAACCATATTGGCGGCCTTGACGGCGAGACGACCTAAGGGCACCCCAGCGGCATCGATCAGATACCACTTCGGCTGCACCGTCTCCTTCTTGGCGAGGAACGTTTTCATGCGAAAAGAGGCCAAGAGCTAAGGTCAAAAAAGAGCGTGTCAACGACCTTCTTTGCCTCAATTCCGCCGGAAGCCGAATGCCCGTCCCATTCACGACCGAACCTCCTCGCGCGGGACTCTCCATCGGCGCGTGCCGGCCACTCTTCCAACCATGCGTTATCACGAGCACAAGCGGCCTTGTTTCCCTTGGTCAATCTGCGAAGGTGCGAGCCATGAGTTCAGGACCGAACAAAATGAGCTATCCCCTGCTGGCCGCCGGCATCCTCGGCCTCACCGGTGTCGCCCTCGGCGCGCTCGGCGCCCACGGGCTCAAGGCCACGCTCATCGAGCGCGGGATGACCGCGGCTTGGGATTCGGCCGCGCGCTACCACCTTTTTCAGGCGATCGCCCTGCTCGCTCTGGCGGCCTGGGAACGGGCCAACGCCGCCGCGGGCACCCCGCGATCCGTCCGCTGGATCACCCACTTGTGGTGCGCGGGGGTCGTGCTGTTCTCCGGGTCGATCTACTGGCTCGCCCTCGGCGGCCCCCGCTGGCTCGGGCCCGTGACGCCGATCGGCGGGGTCGCCCTGATGGTCGGCTGGCTGCTCGCCATGATCGCGGCCTTTCCGCGCCGCTCCTGACCGGCTGGACTTTGGTCCCGATGACACGCGATCTGTCCCTGCCGGACGACTTGCGGGCGATGCTCGAAGCGGTGCGGCCCGTAGGCCGGCCCCGACTCGTGGGCGGGGGCGTTCGGGACTGGCTCCTGGGCATCGCGCCCAAGGATTTCGACGTCGAGGTGGCCGGAATCGACTTCGAAACGCTGCACCGTGTCCTCGCGCCCTTCGGCTCGACCGACATCGTCGGCCGGAGCTTCGGCGTCATCAAAGTGCGCAGCCGCGCAAGTGGTTCCGAATACGATTTCTCCCTGCCCCGGCGCGAATCGAAAACGGGCGCCGGCCATCGCGGCTTCGCCGTGCTGCCCGAACCGAACCTGAGTGACGCCGACGCCGCGGCACGCCGCGACTTTACCCTCAACGCCATCGCGCTCGACCCGTTCACCGGGGTCCTGATCGATCCGCATGGCGGACAGCGCGACCTCGCCGCGCGGATCCTGCGTCACACCAGCGACGCCTTCGTCGAGGATCCGTTGCGCGTGCTGCGCGGATTCCAGCTCGCGGCCCGCTTCAATTTTTCCCTCGCCCCCGAAACCGCCGCGCTCTGCCGCCGCATCGCCCCGGCGTTTGCCGAACTGCCGGTCGAGCGGGTCTGGGGCGAATGGGAAAAGTGGGCGACGAAGTCCGCCCAGCCGTCCGCCGGCCTGACCGTGCTCGAGCAGACGGACTGGTTGAAACACTTCCCGGAACTTGCCGCGCTGCGGGGCACGCCGCAGGAGCCGGAGTGGCATCCCGAAGGCGACGTGTTCACGCACACGCAGTGCTGCCTCGACGCGCTCGCGGCCCAGCCCGAGTGGCGTTCCTCTCCGCCACACCGCCGCCGCCTGCTGATGTTTGCCGTACTGACGCACGATGTCGGCAAACCATCGACGACGGTACAGGCCGAGAAACGCGGCGCCCTCCGCTGGGTCAGCCCGGGCCATGAGGCGGCCGGCGGACCGATCGCGGTGCAGTTTCTCCGTCGGATCGGCGCTCCCCTGGACCACGACGCACCCGTCAGCGCGATGGTCGTCAACCACCTTGCCCACCACCACGGGCAGGCTGAATTCAGCGCGACGAGTGTGCGCCGCCTCGCCCGGCGGCTGGCGCCCGCCACGATCGATGACCTCGCGACCGTGATGCGGGCCGACGCCGACGGCCGGCCGCCGCGGGCCTCACCGGAGATCCACGTTCGGATCGACGACCTCGTTGCTCGGGCCAACGCCCTCAAGCTAGCGGACGCCGCCCCGAAGCCGATCGTGCTCGGCCGGCACCTGATCGCCCTCGGCTGCAAACCCGGGCCGCGCTTCACGATCATCACGGACGCCGCCTTCGAGGCTCAGCTCGACGGGGCGTTTGCGGACGAGGCGGGAGGCGTGGCGTGGTTGAAGGCGCACCTGGAGCAGCAGACGTTGGCCAGCGTGTGGGTTGATATGGAGGGACTCAACCAGCAGCAGG
>JBEIHL010000781.1:0-2549 GCA_040381375.1 Opitutaceae bacterium | reverse complement strand
GACGCCCGCGCGATCGCGGATGTCGAGTTCGTGGTGCACGAATCCCGGCAGGTCGTGAATCAGCCGTTGCTGGTTCCACCGCGTGTCGCCCTGCGGACCGAAGAACACGGCGCGCTGGTTGTTGTCGACGCCATGCACGGTGTAGCCGAGCTCGCGCGCGAAGTACGCGCAGACTTCGGAACCGATGAGCCCGGACGAACCGGTGACGAGGAGGTCTTTGCGAGGCAAAGAGTTTTAGGGTTAAGGTTGAAGGTGTAAGGTTGCGGTCGAGAGACTGCGGATGAGGGCGTAGATTTTGCCGCCAAGCAAGCGAGCATCGGCGCGGAGTTGGGCCGCCCGGTCTGATGTGATATAGCCGAGATCCTCGGCCAGATAGAGCTGGTTGCGGACCTCGCCGGCCGAGCCTTTCGCGTAGCCGAGAAACAAGATGAACTCTTTTCGATGCAGGCGCTCCGAACCTTCGGCAATGTTGTTCGCAATCGAACACACCGCGTTCGTGATCTGCCCGCGAAAGTGGAAGTCGCGACATCGCCGCATCTCGGTATAGACGTCGCCGGCCGGGCTCCGCGCCAGCCGCCACACTTCGAACTGCTCGAACGACTGGTAAGCCATCGTCCTTACACCTTACACCTAAACCCTTACACCCCCGAAGCGCGCCTTCAGCGCGATTCGGGGCTCCGGCCTGGATACTCGATCCACCAACCCTCCGGCAGCGTGTAGATGTTCGCCGGCACGCCACGACGGATGGGATCGCAGTGCTCGGCCCACTTGTAGTCCGGCGGGGCGGGCAGGATGAAAAACGACGCGTGCGTCACCACTCCCGCGATACACAGCAACCGCGCCCCCCAGGCGATCGCGCGCGGGATGGCGTTCCACTCGAGCACGACCAGCCAGGCGAGCAGGACGCGGGAGATGTAGAAATAGCGGTCGCCGTTCACGAGGTTGTCGTCCTGCCACGTGTCCGCCCGCACCCGATACGCACAGGCCGCCGTCACGACACAGAACGCCGCGACCAGCCACGCCCGCACCGGCCGCCGGGCGTCACGGCGCAGCGACCAGGCGAGCAGCCCGCCGATGAATCCCACTGCGATCGCCGCGTGCACCCAGACCGGCCACGCGCGCACGGCCCAGGGTCCGAGCACCGTCCAGGTGACGAGCCGGCTGCCGGTAATCGAGAGCGCCATCAGGGGACTAAACGGCTCGGTGCCGGCATGGAGGCTGAGATTCGAACCGGCGCGCGTCACCAGCCAGCCCTGCACCGCAGCGCAGGCGCCGAGCACGAACAGGGCGAGGACCGTATCCAGATTGCGCTCACGCCACGCGCGCCACGCCAGCAGTGGAGCAAACAGCAGCGCGAACGGTCCGTTCAGCCCGACGACGGCGAGCAGGAGCAGATCCCCGGCCCGTTGGAGCCCCGTTTCGGGTCGCGCGGTGAAGACCTGCAGCAGCAGAAAAAACGCGGTGACCCACTGCAGGTTCGTCACATTGATCAGGACCTCGCCGGTGCCGACGACGAGTACGAACGCGAGCATCAACCCGGCCTTGGCCGGTAGTTCCACGCGCCGTGATGCCAGGCGCGCGAAGAGCGCCACGTTGATCGCGTAGGCCAGTCCATTGTAGATCGCCGGCCACCACGCGACGTCGGCCGTATGGCTCGCGATCCACGCGATGAGACGCGGCAGCAGGTGCAGGTAGCCGTTGTACGGCTCCCACCACGCGCGGAGGCCCATCTGCTCGTCCTGGGTGAGAAAAATCGTCCCGTCCTCCGCCCAGAGCTGCGGCGTGTGCAGAGCCCAGGGCTTGCGCAGCGCCAGCAGGACGGCGCAGCCCAGCACGAGCCACAGCAAGACGGGAGCCCGGGTCGGTCTGCTCCAGGACGATGCCGTCACGGCCGATCCTTCGTCGGCGGGGCGGACAATTCGCCCGCCGGGTACATCGCCCCCGCCGCGACGTCGAGCGGCACGGGCCAGTCGAGCGTGGTCGCGTGCGTCTTTCTCACGAGGGACGCCGATCCCAGCCACGCGGGGCTGTCGGGCATGCCGCGCGTGACGAGCGAAGTCCGGCAGGCGTGCACCCGCGCCGGCTCACCGACGACCGCCTCAAGGACTTCGAAGCCGGTCGCCGCATTGAACAGGGTCCGCCAGCTGTGTTGCGAAAAGCGCCAGAAGTCCCACGGCTCCTCGTGCGGCGGCCAAGTCTGGTGGGTCGACGTGTACACCACGCCGCCCGGCTCCAGAATCTTGTTCAACTCCAGGGCCACCTTCCACGGCATCGCGAGGTGTTCGAAGACCGAGGTCGAGAACGCAGCCACGAAACGCTGCTCGGGAAACAGGGTGCTCAGCGCGTGCGCGTCGCCGACGACGTCGACGTTGGGCCCGTCGAGAATGTCCATGCCGATGTACGTGAGCCGCGCGGGAATCCGGTGCCGCCGCGTGATGGCCGAGCGCGCCCGGGCGCCGATCTCCAGCACCGCACCGGCGGGAAACTTCTCCAGGTAGGCGATGAAGTTCTCCCAGCTCTGGTAATACGGATCGCCATGCGCGGCGTTG
>JBEIHL010000780.1:0-2551 GCA_040381375.1 Opitutaceae bacterium | reverse complement strand
GGGTTCGAGGCCGATGGTTGGTTTCGCACCGGTGACCTGGCCGAAGAACGGCCGGATGGATCATTCGTCGTACTCGGGCGCCGCAGTGAGTTCATCAACGTCGGCGGAGAAAAGGTTCTTCCGTCGACGGTCGAAGCGGCGTTGCTTTCCCATCCCCACGTTTCGGAGTGCAGGATCTTCCCCATCGCCAGCCCGCTGCTGGGTCAGATCGTCGGCGCGGAGGTGGTGTGGCGGGGGCCGGAGCGCGATGCGGTCGCGATCAAGCGGGCGCTGCACGCGGCGTTCGCCGGGACGTTGCCGAATTGTCACCTCCCCGCGGTTGTGCGGCCGGTGGCGGGCATCTACACGAGTGCGAATTTGAAGAAAATCCGTAACGGGAAATGAAGCAACTCGTGATCATAGGAGCAGGGGGATTCGGCCGCGAAGTGCGGGCGTGGGCCCGGCAGGCGGACGAACCTTGGTCCGTTCGCGGCTTCATCGACGACAACCTCCGGGCGCTGGAAAAATTTCCGGGATCGGAGCCGATCCTGGCGGCGGTGGCGGAGTATGTTCCCCGCGCGGACGATCGGTTCGTCTGTGCCTTGGGACGGGTGGAGTTCAAGCGCCGGTGCATCGAGCGGGTCCGGGCGGCCGGCGGTGTATTCACCAACGTGATTCATCGGACATCGGTGCTCGGCGACCGCATCGGCCTCGGCGTCGGTGTCATCCTCTGTCCACACACGACGGTGGGGTCGGACGCCCGGCTGGGCGATTTCGTGAGCGTGAACCTGCACTCCTCGGTGGCCCATGACGCCACGATCGGGGCGTGGACCCAGCTCCACTGTCATGTCGACATCACCGGCGGCGTTTCGCTCGGCGAGGGCGTGACCGTTGGCAGCCACGCCACGATTCTTCCGGGCGTGCGCGTTGGCGACGGGGCCGTGATCGGCAGCGGCGCGGTCGTCATGCGCGATGTGGCGGCCGGCGAGACGGTCTTCGGGGTGCCGGCCCGGCCCCATGTGCGGCGGGAGGAAGTGCATGCCTGACGCCGGATACCGGTGGTGGCTGAACTGGTCGCTCGTCCTTCCCGTACTGGCCCTGGTGGCGGCGGTGGGAACCCAGGGGCTGGGCGCCTGGCGCGAGACGCCCCGGGCCCGAGGCCCGCACCTGGCGAATCTGATCGCGACTTCGGTGCCGGGTTGGCTGAGCCGGGAGCTGCCGCTCGGCCCGAACGAGTTTGTGGCCGGCGAAGTGGAGAAGACGCTGAACTACGATGAAGTGTTCTATCGGGAGTACACCCGGGGAGAGGAAAACTTCGCGGTCTACACCGCCTACTGGGGCGCTGGCAAAATGCCCACGCGGCTCGTGGCGTCGCACACGCCGGATCGCTGCTGGACGGAGAACGGCATGCGCTGCGTGGAGATGAAATTCAAGCAGGCGACCGTGGTGGACGGGCAGCCGCAGCAGCCGGCGGAATGGCGGGTGTTCGAGACGGCCGCCGGTGGTCGTCAGATCTACGTGCTCTACTGGCATCTGGTCGATGGCCTGGTGTACGACTATGGCAACCGCTTCAACGCGGTCCCGAGCGTGCAGCTTTGGCTGAAGGATGCGGCGCAACAACTGCTCCGGGGCAGCCGTGAGCAGTACTTCATCCGTCTCACCAGCACGGCACCGCTCGAATCGTTGAGGGACGATCCGGGCTTCGTTGCGATTCTGCGCGGACTCAGCCGGCTCGGTCTTGCCATTCCGGCGTCTTCGTTACCCCCCGTCTCCACGCCATGAGCGAAACTCCCGAACGCCCGGACCGAATATTTCTTTCTCCGCCGCACATCGGCGAGGGGGAGAGGCGAAATGTCGCGGCCGCCTTCGACTCCAACTGGGTGGCGCCGGCCGGCCCGCAACTCGGCGCGTTCGAGGCGGAGATGTGCGCGGCGAGCGGAATCCGGGAGGCGGTGGCGCTTTCGTCCGGCACGGCGGCGTTGCATCTGGCCGTGCGCCTGCTGGGTGTGCAGGCGGGGGATGAAGTGATGTGCTCGACGTTCACCTTTATCGCGAGCGCCAACCCGATCGTTTATCAAGGGGCGCGCCCCGTGTTCATCGACGCGGAACGGCGGACCTGGAATATGGATCCGGGGTTGCTGGAGGATGCGCTCCGGGAGCGAGCGCGCGGCGGGCGGTTGCCCCGGGCGATCATCGTGGCTGACATTTATGGTCAGTGCGCTGCGTGGGCGGAGATTCAGAGCGTCGCGGCGAAGTACGGCGTACCAGTGATCGAGGATGCAGCCGAGGCCGTCGGTGCCACTTACCGCGGAGCATGGGCCGGTCGGTTCGGGGTGTTGGGCGTGTATTCGTTTAATGGAAACAAAATCCTGACGACGGGTGGAGGCGGAATGCTGGTCTCGGCCGACGCGGGCTTGATCGAGCATGCGCTGCGGCTGGCGACGCAGGCGCGCACGGAGGATACTCACTACGAGCACAGCGAGCTGGGCTATAATTACCGGCTGAGCAACGTGCTCGCGGGGATCGGTCGGGGCCAGCTCGTGACGCTGCCGCAACGGATCGAGCGGCGGCG
>JBEIHL010000779.1:0-2552 GCA_040381375.1 Opitutaceae bacterium | reverse complement strand
CCGCCCAACATCCTGGTCTTTTTCTGCGACAACCTCGGCTATGGCGACATCGGGTCGTACGGTTCGACGCTTCACTCCACGCCGCACCTCGACCAGTTCGCGAAGGAGGCGCGGAAGTTCACTCACTTCTACACGGCGGCCAACGTCTGCACGCCATCGCGCGCTGCGTTGCACACCGGAATCTATCCGCGGCGGCTGAACCTCATGATGAATCCGCGGCATGGTCCGGTGCTTCAGCCGGGGGAATCGATCGGGCTTCACCCCAGCGAAATCACGATGGCGGAAGTGCTGAAGCAGGTTGGATACACCAATATGTTGATCGGCAAATGGCACCTGGGCGACCAGGCGCCGTTTCTGCCGACGCGGCAGGGATTCGATCGCTATTGGGGCATCCCGTTCAGCGACGACATGACGCCGCGCGAGGGCCAGACCTGGCCGCCGCTGCCGCTGATGCGGCAGGAGATCGTGATCGAGGCCGGCGTGGACCGCGATTATCTCACGCAGCGTGAAACCAAGGAGGCCGTCGCCTTCATCGAGGAGCACAAGGACCGGCCGTTCTTCCTGCTCATCTCGCACGCGATGCCCGGCAGCACGCCGACGTCGTTTGCCACGCCGGCGTTCAAGGCGAAGTCGCGCAACGAAACCTACGGCGCGGCGGTGGAAGAGCTCGATTGGTCGGCGGGAGAGGTGCTGGGTGCGGTGCGTCGGTTGGGGCTCGATGACAACACGCTTGTGATTTGGACGGCGGACAATTCCGCGGCGCCCCGGTCGCGCGGCAGCAACGCGCCGCTTTCCGGCAAGATGAACTCGCCGTCGGAAGGCGGCACGCGGGTGCCGTTCCTCGTGCGGTGGCCGGGACGCATCCCGGCGGGCACGGTCTGCGACGAGTTCGCCTCGATGCTGGACCTGCTGCCGACGTTTGCCGGCTTGGCGGGAGCAAAAGCGCCCGGCCCCGACGTGATCGACGGTCGCGACATCTGGCCGTTGTTTGCGGGCGAGGCGGGTGCCCGCACGCCCCACGAGGCGTTCTATTTTTATCACTACGACCAGTTGCAGGCGGTGCGTTCGGGTCCGTGGAAACTGTTCGTGCCGCTCGTGTACCAGCGGTTTGGCCCCGGGGTGGAGCCGCGCGAAGTCAACTCAGCCGCCCGGCTCTACCATGTTGTCGACGATCCGGCGGAGCTGAAGGACGTCGCCGCGGCGAACCCCGAGATCGTGGCCCGGCTCAACCGGCTGGCCGAGAGCGGCCGGCGCGAGATTGGCGACCTCAACCTCCGCGGTCGCGGCGATCGGCCGGCGGGTTTCGTGCTTTTTCCCGAGCACCAACGTCTGCCCTCCGCCCGATGATGAACCCCTCGACCTTTCGCTCCGCGCCGACCGACACCCCGCGGCGGTTCGTCTCGGAGGTCAGCCGCGTCGCGGGCGCGATCGTCTTGCTCGCGGTGGCCACTTTCGGACCCGAGCTGCGAGCCGCGCGCTTTTCCGGTGAACCGGAAATTCAGGCGCGTCCACTCTCGCCCGAAGACGCGTTGAAGACTTTCCGGCTCGATCCCGGGCTGCGCATCGAACTGGTCGCCGCGGAGCCGCTGGTCACGGACCCGGTGGATATCGCGTTCGACGAACGTGGACGGCTGTACGTCGTCGAATGCAATGGCTATAACCGCGACGAGAAGCTCAAACCCCGTTCGCGCATCCGGCTGCTCGAGGACGTCGACGGTGACGGCCGGATGGATCGCGGCACGTTGTTCGCCGACGACCTCGACTACGCGCAAGGCATCATGGTGATGCAGGGCGGGGTGGTGGTGACGACGAACTCTGGCATTCTCTTCTTGCGGGACGACAACGGCGATGGCCGTGCAGACCACACGAAGGTGTTGTTCGACTGCAGCACCTCGATCTACACGGATCGCCAGATGTCGGCCCCGCGTCTCGGCCTCGACAACTGGGTCTACGTGAACCTTGGGCTGCAAAAGAAGGAGCTGTCGCCGCCGGGCCAACGTGATCGCCAGATCAGTCTCACCACTAATTTTCGTTTTCATCCCGGCACCGGTGAATTCGGACCGTCGGCGGGCTCAGGTCAGTTCGGCCGGGGCGACGACGACTGGGGGCGGGCGTTCTTCAGCATGAACCGCAACCCGGGGCTCTTCGCCGTGCTGCCGCAGGTTTACCTGCAGCGGAACCCGCTCGCCTTCCTGACGAAGAGCGATGAGGACGTCGTGCCAGCCGGCGGCGACGGCAAGGTTCACCCGCTGCAGAATTTTCGCACGACCTCGAGCGCGCACGCGGGCACCTTCACGGCCGCCTGCGGCGCCTACGTTTACCGCGGCGATGCCCTCGGAGGCGCGTACGCCAACAACCTCTTCGTCTGCGAACCCACCGGTGCCCTCGTGACCCGTTGGATCCTCGAACCGTCGGGTCCCAGCTTCCGGGCGCGCCGGGCGACGCCGGGACGCGAATTCCTCGCGAGCACCGACGAATGGTTCCGGCCGGTGAACACGCATTCCGGTCCCGATGGGGCGTTCTACGTCGTCGACATGTATCGACGATTCCTG
>JBEIHL010000778.1:0-2552 GCA_040381375.1 Opitutaceae bacterium | reverse complement strand
GGTCACGTAGCCGTCCTCCCGCAGGGCGCGATCCTGGCGGTGCCAGTCGAGGCCGCCGTCGCGCTGGTGCGTGAAGTAGTCCGTCATCCCGAGGTAGAAACCGTATTGGTGATCGAAGCCGCGCGCGGTCGGCAGGTATTCCGGCCCGCCGTGGCCGAGGTGCCACTTGCCGCAGAGCGCGGTGAAGTAGCCGGCGTCGCGCAACGCCTGCGGCAGCGTGCGCGCACTCAGGGGCAGGCCGTGGCGGGACTCCGGTTTGATCACACCGAGCTGCAGCCCGAGCCGCAGCGGGTACAGCCCGGTCATCAACGCCGCCCGCGTCGGCGTGCACACGGGCTGCACGTAGAACTGTTCGAGCCGCACGCCGCCGGCGGCGAGGGCATCGAGATGAGGCGTGACGACTTCACGGCTGCGGTAGCCGATGTCGGCGAACCCCTGATCGTCGCTCAGGATGAAGACGATGTTGGGCCGCTCGGCCGCGATCGCCGGCGCGAGAAACGCGACGGCGAACGCGAGACTGATGACGAGCAAGCGCAGCATGGGAGGACTCAGATCAGCGATGCTGATGGAATGAAAGGTGGAGCGGCCTGTCCCCAGGCCGCTGACGTGAGAGCGCACGTAAGACAACGGGCTGGGGACAGCCCGTTCCACCTTGTCGTGGTTTCGTTCTCACGCTTTCGACGGTACGGTTGCGGCTCAAAAATTGCCCGTCACACCGAAGTTGAACCGCATGCCGTTGTAACGGATTTTCTGCGGCCGATACCGGTCCTTCCCCTGCACGCGCACCACGGTCTGGTCAAGCGCGTTGGTCCAGTCGCAGAAAAGCGCGAGCTGCTTGCGGAGCTGGTACTTCACGTTGAGCGCGCCGTCGATCCGTTCGTCGTCATAGATGCGTGCGGCGGAGTTGGCGTTGTATGCGTTGAGGAAGCGATCGTTGTAGTTGTACTGCGCGCGCACGGTGAAGCGGGCGCGCTGCCAGGTGAGGCCGACGTTCCAGGCCACGGGCGTGAACTGCGCGAGCTGGTCGTCGCTCACCGCGCCGCCGCTGTTGTAGTTCCCCTCGGAGCGGATGATCGTGTAGTTCGCGTAGAGGCTGAACCCGCGCAGCATTTCGGGCAGGAAGGTGAGTTGTTGGTTGTAACTGAACTCGATCCCCTCGGCCGTTCCGCTGCCGCCGTTCTTCTTGGTCGAAAGCAGATAGCCGGCGTACTCGCCGTTGAAGCCGTTGTCGGTGCCGGCGCCGAGCACGCGAGTATCGTTGAAGATGAAATTGCTGAGATCCTTCCGGAACGCGCCGACGGAGAGCAGGCCGGCCGGCTCGAAGTAGTACTCGACGCTGACGTCGAAGTTCTCGGACCGTTGCGGCCGCAGGCCGGTGTTGTTTTGCGAGACGGTGAGGTTCACGTCGTTCACCGTCGTGTCGGGCATCAGGTCGCCGAAGCTCGGCCGCGACATGCTCGTCGTGTAGCTGGCACGGAGGAGCAGGTGGCGGCGGGCGGCGTAGCGGAGGTGCAGGCCGGGGAACCATTCCGTGTAAGAGCCGGTGCGGGTCACGCGGGAATACTCGGCCAGCAGGCGGGCGAGCCGCTGGGCCTCAGGCGCGGTATTCGGCAGCGCGGGCGTGATGGGGCGGTTGACGAAACCCGTGCCGGTGACGTCGGTCCTTTCCATGCGGATGCCGGGCAGGAAGCGCAGCCGGCCGACGTCGACGGTGCTCATGACGTAGGCGGCGTAGATGTCCTCGCGCGCGCGGCCGTCGTTGGTGGAGCTGTCGCGGGCGGTCACGACCCTGTCGTCAAGCCAGAGCTGGCGCGTACCGAGGAAGCTGGAGTATGCGCGACGGACGTCGGGCCAGACGGCGAAGGTATAGCGGCCGGAGAAGCCGTGGTGGACGTAGTCCTGCAGCTTGAACTGGTTGAGGTTGTCGTCGGCGGAGATCGCGCCGTCCGCCCCGACGTACGTCGAGGTCGTGCGGTTGAAATCGACCTCCGTCTTCTGGCCCCGGTAACGGAACCCGGATTTGAGCGAGAGCGGGTACGTCGTGGTGAAGGTGCGGGTGACGTTCAACTCGCCGCCCCAGACCGCCTCTTTGCTGGAGCCGGACTCGGCCTGCAGCCGCCCGCGGTTGTAGCGGTTGAAGTCGGTCACGTTGCCGGCACTGAGGTAGTTGACCGTCGGATACCAGACATCCGCGGTGCGGTCGAAACGCACGCGCTGCCCGGCGAGACCGAGATCAAAGTTCTCGCGTTGCTCCGTGCCCTCGGCCGGGGCGATCGAGGCGGCGTAGTCGATCCTCCAGCCGGGAAACAAGGTCTTGCCGCCGGCGGAGAACGCATAGGTCTCCTGGCGCGGCTTGATCAGCGAGGCGGAGTAGTTGTTGGTCGCGTTGATGTGCTCCCAGATGTACTCGGTGTATCCGGGCGCGAACGCGTTCACGTTCTGGGCGCTGTCGATGCTGAGACGCTTCTGATCGACCGTGTCGGTGTAGTGGTTGTACATCACGCCGGCGTAAAGCGTGGTGCGATCGTCCACGCGCCAGTCGAGCTTAGCCC
>JBEIHL010000777.1:0-2559 GCA_040381375.1 Opitutaceae bacterium | reverse complement strand
GGACCTTAGGCCAGACCGCAGCCCTGACGCGCGCGTTCCAGCACCTTGCTGGCAACGGCTCGGGCCCGGTCGGCGCCTTCGCGGAGGACGGCGTGCACGTGATCCATATTCGCGGCGAGCTCCGTCCGACGCGCACGGGCGGCGGCGAAGTAATTCCAGTAGTGTTCGAACAGCGCCTTCTTCAGGTCGCCGTAGCCGAGGCCGCCGGCCCGCAGGCGGTTTTCAAAATCGAGCGCGACGTCGGCGGGCGCGAAGAGCTTCAACAACTGGACCGCGAGATTCTTGTCCGCGTCCGGCTTCGGCTCGGCCGGCGTGCGCGAATCCATGACGATCCCCATGATTCGCTTCCGCGTGGCCTTTTCGTCGCCGAAGATCTCGATCGTGTTGCCGTAGCTCTTGCTCATCTTCTGACCGTCCAATCCCGGGATCACCGCGATGTCGTCACGGATCTCCGATTCCGGCACGACAAACGTCTCGCCGTAGGTCTGGTTGAACTTGATCGCGATGTCGCGCGTCATCTCCAAATGCTGCTTCTGGTCCCGGCCCACCGGCACGCGCTGCGTATCATAAAGCAGGATATCCGCCGCCATGAGGACCGGATACGCGAAGAGCCCGAAGTTCGGCGAGATGCCCTTGGCGGTCTTGTCCTTGTAGCTGTGCGCGCGCTCGAGCAGCCCCATCGGCGTGAGCGTGCCGAGCAGCCACATGAGTTCCGTGACTTCCGGCACGTCGCTCTGCCGCCAGAAAACGCTGTGCTTCGGATCGAGCCCGCAGGCGAGCCAGTCGAGCGCAACCCCCAGCGTATTCTTCCGTCGTTCGGCCGGGTCGAAGAGCGACGTCATCGAATGGTAGTCCGCGATGAAGTAGAAACACTCCCCCCGCGACTGCGCATCGATGGCGGGACGCATCGCCCCGAAATAATTGCCGATGTGAAGCGTACCCGAAGGTTGGATGCCGGTGAGGGTGCGGACCATTTTTGAGTTTCGATTTCTGAAGCCTGAGTTGTCGAGCGGATGTTCAATCGCGCCGCGGGATCAGCCGGATCGCCGGTCGGGCGTGCGCGATCGTCGCCGCCGGCAGGTGGCCGCCGAACGCGATCGCGGGCGTGACGAGCGCCCGTGGCCCCAGCAGCGTGCCGGGATTGAGGACCGCGTTGCAGCCGACCTCAGCCCGGTCGCCCACGATGGCGCCGAACTTGCGCAGCCCGGTCTCGTAGGTGCGTTCCGCCGTGCGGATGACAACCGGCGCCTGGTCGAGCCGGAGGTTGGAACAGATCGCGCCGGCGCCAAAGTGGGCTCCGTTGCCCAGGATGGAATCGCCGACGTAATTGAAATGCGGCACCTGGGCACCGTCCATCAGCAGGCAATTCTTGAACTCGCACGCGTTGCCGAGCACGCAGCCTTCGCCGACGATGACGTTGCCCCGGATGAAGGCGCCCGGACGGATGTCGGTGTTGGCCCCGATCCAGATCGGGCCGATCAGGGTCGCGTAGGGTGGCAGTTTGACCGACGCATGCAGCCAGACGAGACCCTCGACGCTCACGCCGGGTGGCAGCGTCCGACTCGTCGGCGACTCGGTCACCGTTCCCAACGCCGGGCCGATTTGCTTGAGCCAATCCCAGGGCGGCACGTCCGGCCGGAAGCTGGAGGCAAAGCGCGCGAGCGAAGCGGGCAGAGTGAAGAAATCGGAGGCCTTCATGGCGGAGGTTGCCGGTACGGCGGCCGGACATCGGGGCCGAGGGCCGGGCGGAAGGCAACCGAAACGATGGGGGCACCGCGCCGACGGCCGCACCTGTAGGAGCGGCTTGACGCCGCGACCGAACGTGAGACCGATCCTACAGTCGCGGCGTGAAGCCGCTCCTACAAAGGGAGGATTCTCAAACGGCCCCCTCCCCTCCGACGATCATTGACTCAGGTCAGCTCCGAAATCTTTTGTAGTCCCATGTCGTACCTCCGCCTTGCCCTGGTCCTGTTGATCGGACTGTTCAGCGCCGCGACCCTTTCCGCCCAAGCCCCGTCGGGTGCCGCGGCGGAACTCGCGGCGTTGGTGGAAAAGATTCGCGCCAAGCTCGGCGCCGGCCAGACCACGGCGGCCGAGTTGAAGGTGGAACTCGCCGCGTTCGACGCCCTCCGCGCCAAGTACCGGGAGCAGCGCGGCGAGGACGTCGCTCGGATCACCGAAATGCAGGCCGCCCTGTACGGCCAGATTCTCAACGATCTGCCCAAGGCGAAGGAACTCTGCGACCAGCTCCAACGCGATTACGCCGATCAGCCCATCGGGCAGCGGGCCGAGCGGCTTTACGCCTCCCTCGCTCAGGCCGCCGCGGCCAAGGCCGCCCGGGATTCGCTCGTCGGCAGTCCCGCGCCTGAGCTCAACTTCACCTGGTCGAGCGGGGCGCCGATCAAGAAACTTTCCGACCTCAAGGGCAAAGTCGTAGTGCTCGATTTCTGGGCCACCTGGTGCGGACCGTGTGTGTCGTCGTTTCCGCAGGTGCGCGAACTCACGGCGCATTACGCCGGGTCGGACGTCGTGGTGCTCGGCGTGACCAGCCTCCAGGGG
>JBEIHL010000776.1:0-2559 GCA_040381375.1 Opitutaceae bacterium | reverse complement strand
TGACCGTCACGCGCGCAGTGAGCGGATGCTGCGGGCTGACGAGCCAGCGGGCCAGCGCGAGCCGGTCGTTCTTCACGCCCGCGGGCAGCGGAGGCAGGACGGCGGGCACGCCGGGCGACACGCGTTCGCCGAGCGCATCGTAGACTCCGCGCAACCGCACGAACGACGGACGACCTTCCGGCAGGTCGCGCATAATCATCGTGGTCGGCAGGCTGTCGTCGTAGGCGATAAGCGCCTTCTCGGCCTGCTGTACGGCCTCCAGCAGCGCCCGCTGACCCTGATCCGCGGCCTGCTCGAGGAAGGCGAGCCGCAACAATTCCCGCTGCGCCGGCGTGCGCGCGGACTCGGTGAGGCGCACGATCGCCTCCGGCGTTTCCCGCACCGCCAGCCACCGCGCCTCGTCGGGCGAGAGCGTGCGCGTCGTGTAGAAACGCAGCTCGTCGACCTGTCCGCGCCAGTGGCCGACGTGCTTGCTGTAGCCGACCCGCATGGGCGTGTTCTGCGTCCGTCCAGCCGTATTGCTATTCGTGTTACGAATCACGTTCACCGGCTGCTCCTCGCCGTTCAGGTAAAGCTTCATGCCGGCCGCGCGGCGGGTGCCGTCGTTGGTGAGCGTGACGTGAACCCATTCGCCGGGCGTCAGGGTGCGGCGCGATTCGATCGTCGACACGCCGGAGATCCAGCGGGTGTTGATGTTCCACCGCAGGCGGCCGTCCACCATCTCGACCAGGATGCCGTTGCGCATCGTGCCGGCGGCTTCGTTGGACAACACCGGGCCGGCGTCCACCTGGTCCGGCTTCAGCCAGAACGCGACCGAGAACCGCCCGTTGCCGATCAGTCCGGGAATCGGCGCGAGTTCGAAGTGTCCCTTTTCCGTCAGCGTGGCGGCGTTGCCCCGCAGGCCCGGACGCAATTCGCTGCCGGCCTCACGGGCGGTGACGTTTTTCTCGACCGCATCGAAGGCGAAATAGTGGTCCAGGCCCAGCCGCAGGGCGTGCCCCTTCGCGGCGGCGTCCTGCTCCCACGCCCGCTGCGCGCGCTGCAAGTCGGGTTCGGCCTGCTGCAGCGCGGCCTGCGCCTGCTGCACCTTCGCCGTCAACGCGGCCAGCTTCGTGCGCTGGGGTGTGGTGGGTGTCTTGATCCACGGCTCCGAATTTCCCCCACGCGTGGCGCGGCCCGATTCGGCGACGTCGTTGAAGTAGTCCACGAGCTGGTAGTACTCCTGCTGGGAAATCGGATCGTACTTGTGGTCGTGGCAGCGCGCGCAGCCCACGGTCATGCCCATCCAGACGGTCGCCGTGGTGTCGACGCGGTCCACGGCGTTCTCCAGCAGGTATTCGTCGATCGGGATGCCTTCCTCGGAGTTGTAGCGGTTGTTGCGGTTGAACGCCGTCGCGATGAGTTGCTCGTGCGTGGGGTTGGGCAGGAGGTCGCCGGCGAGCTGTTCGATCGTGAACCGGTCAAACGGCATATTGGCGTTGAGGGCGTCGATCACCCAGTCGCGCCAGCGCCACATCTCGCGCGGGCCGTCGTTCTGATAACCGTCCGTATCCGCATACCGCGCCGCCTCGAGCCAGGGCCACGCCATGCGTTCGCCGTAGCGCGGCGAGCGCAGCAGCCGGTCGACGGCCGCTTCATACGCGGCGTCGATCCCGCGCGCCTGCACGTCCGCTTGGAACGCCGCGGCCTCGCCGGGCGTCGGCGGCAGGCCCGTGAGGTCGAGGCTCACCCGGCGGAGCAGCGTTTCCGGTGCGGCGGCGGGCGACGGCGTGAGGCCGACCTGCGCGAGGCGCTGACGGACAAAATAGTCGATCGCGTTGCCCGTGGCCGGCGCCTGCCGGATCGGCTCGAAGGCCCAGTGGCGTTCGTAGGTCGCGCCCTCGACGACCCAGCGGCGCAGGATCTCTTTCTGTGCTCCGGTCAGCCGGTGACTCGAGTCGGGGGGCGGCATCTGCACGTCGGGATCCTCGGAGAGGATGCGCACCAGCGCCTCGCTCGCGGCCGGGTCGCCCGGGACGAAGGCGGTGGCGCCCGACTCGAGCGGCCGGATCGCCGCCTCGCGCACGTCGAGGCGCAGGCCGCCCTTGCGTTTCGCCTGGTCCGGCCCGTGGCAGGCAAAGCAGTTTTCCGAGAGGATCGGCCGGATGTCGCGATTGTAGGTCAGTGGTTCGGCGGCGCCCACGACCGACATCCCGAAAGCAAGCAGGGAACCGCAGAGAAAAAGGGGGATTAACCGGGACATTGGGCAGGCGGCGTGACGCCGGAGCGGAACAGAGAGTGGGGTAAGGGTGAAGGCCCGGTGCCGCGCGATCTATGCACCGTTACGCACCAGTCTAGGGCTCCGTTCGCAGAGATCGAGTCATTCTGTCGGAGCGGCTTTAGGCCGCGACTGAACGCGCCGTCGACCGATGGGTCGCGGCGTAAAGCCGCTCCGACAAAGTCAGACTGATACCAATCTCCCCAAGCTTCTAATGGGGCAGCACCCCAGCCCGATGAGACATGAGCAGAAAAATTCATCGCGAAAACGCGGAAGGACGGAAGCGCGGAGGCAAAAAGCCG
>JBEIHL010000775.1:0-2574 GCA_040381375.1 Opitutaceae bacterium | reverse complement strand
GCCGCTCCTACAATTGTGCGCGCGCGATCGCTGCTCCGGCTAGGCCCGGACCCCAAGCCCGATTTCCTTCCGCAGGTACGCAATGGATTTCTCGATCTCGCTCTTCTGGAAATTCTGCGTGGCGGTCCGTCCCTCGGGCCCGGTCGGCGCCTTGAACACCGGCAGGGGCTTGCCGCGCTTCGCCAGCGCCTCGAACTTCGCGAGCCGTTCCGGCCGCTTGTCGTAGACCTTCCAGAAGTCGGGCGTCTTGTACGCCAGCGGCCGTGGTCCACCGGAAATCGTTTCGATCATGATCGGCACGGTCGGACAGAGCTGGGCCCAGCGGGCGGAGAGTTTCTTCCAATCGATCAGGCCTTCGCCGCACGCCGTCCACTGCAGCGCCGCGCCTTCCGGCGTTTCCCAGACCATGCCGTCGCGCAGGCTCGAGCAGATCGTCACGGGCCCGAGCGTCTCAAGCACGTCCATCGGATCCTCGACCGTCCACATGCCGTTGCCGGTGTCGATATTGGCGCCGACCCAGTCGCGGCCCGCGGTTTCAATCAGCTCCCGCAGTTCCCACGAATGCAGATCGCCCGCGTGGTTTTCGACGGCGATCTTGATCCCGGCGGCCATCGCGTCGCCCCGGCAGGCCTTCAACACGGCGACGGTGTCGGCCATGCGGGCGCGGATGCCACCCTCGGTCTTCCGGTCCTCGTGATTGCCGAGCACGACGCGAAACACCGGCGAGCCGAGCGTCTTGGCGACGCGGATACCGAGCCTCAGGTGCTCTTCGGCGGTGCCCCAGTTTTTCCTAAACGTCTTCGACGTCGGGCAGATGCTCCAGCTACCCGCGTAGAGCGCGAGTCCGGCGGCGTCCGCCTTGCGGCGCACGTCACGAAGCGCGGCATCGTCGAGGCTCTCGAACGCGTCGAGATCGGAAATGAACAGCGTGTCGCATTTGAGCGAGGCCGCGTAGTCGATCAGCGCCGGGGCCTTCCAGCCCATGCCGCGGACGGCGAAGTTGTCGAGGCCGACCTTGATTTTGGGCGCGGCGGCCGCGGCGGTGAGGGGACGAACGGCACTCAACGCGGCGGCTGAGGCGAGACCTTGGAGAAAGGAGCGACGTTGCATGGGGTGGGAGGCGACCACCGAAACGCAGCGGCCTGCTCGTGTCGATGCTGAGAATGGCGGATGCCCGTCCGGCTGGCGGGGAGGGGCACATGCGCGAGTGCTGGCGTCGGGCACGCCCTGCTCCGGCCCGGCGTCGTTTTCCGGAAATGACTCCTGCCGGTGTGATCCGAAACGAAAACTTTTCCCGACGATTCTGAAATTCGTTACGGTTGCCGTTCCGGCTGGGGCGCAGCGTGCTGAGTTTGCTCCCGGTCTTACGTCCCTCATCCCTTCATGAAACTTCTGCTCCTTTTTCTCACGTGTTGGGTCGCCACGGTTGCAGGTGCGACGTCCACCGCGCGGGTTCGATTTGAAAAAAAGATCTGGGATCGTGGCCCACACAATGCCTTCACCGATCTCATCCGGCATCAGGAACGCTGGGTGTGCACCTTTCGGGAAGGCCGCGACCATGCGTCGGCCGACGGCATCATCCGGGTAATCGAGTCGGCGGACGGTGAAACGTGGAGCGCCGCGGCGGAGTTGGCGGAGTCGGGCATCGATTTGCGGGATCCGAAGCTTTCGACGATGCCCGACGGTCGGCTCATGATGGTCATGGGCGGATCGGTGATGGAAGGTCGTGAGTACGTCACGCGGCAGACTCGGGTGGCGTTTTCCCGTGATGGACGCACGTGGACGGCGCCGCAGCGGATACTCGGGCCCCGGCACTGGCTGTGGCGTGTGACGTGGCATCAGGGTCGGGCGTACGGCGTCTCCTACCTTGGAGGCGGTGGGCTCAAGGACACCCGGGCGGCGTTTCTCTACACGAGCGAGAATGGGGAAGACTGGACGCGGGTGACGGCCTTGGACCTGCCGTACCCGAGTGAGACCACGCTGCGATTCCTGGGCGATGGCGAGATGGTTGCGTTGTCCGTGCAGATGAATCCGCGGCCTCAGGCGCGCTCGACGCAAATCGGTTCCAGCCGGCCGCCGTATCTCCAATGGACCTGGCGGGAGGTGCCGTATGCCGTCGGGGGTCCGAACTTTCTCGTGCTTCCCGACGGCCGATGGGTTGCGGGAACGCGGAAGTATGAGGCCGGCACTCCGCCGCGTACATCGTCCGTACTGGCGTGGTTGGATCGGGGACGCATTGAACCATTCGTGCAGTTTGTCAGTGGCGGTGACACCAGTTACCCGGGACTCGTCTGGCACGATGGCGAACTGTGGGTGAGTTACTACTCCTCGCATGAAGGCAAGTCGGCCATCTATCTCGCCCGCGTGCAGGTTCCGGTTCGTCCCTGAACCGGCGGACTTTGCCGCCGTGTAAAGGCGGCCACCCTTCCGCTTCAGCCGGAACGATGCAGTTGGCCTTCAAATCACCGGTGAAAACGAAGGCCCTGAAAGGTGGAGCGGCTTGTCCTTGTAGCCGCTGCGGATGGCTCGGTGGTACGTCAGCCGCCTGGGGACAGGCGGCTCCACCCCTACTGC
>JBEIHL010000774.1:0-2575 GCA_040381375.1 Opitutaceae bacterium | reverse complement strand
GGACCGTCGGCGGCCAAGCCCTCCGAGCCGCTGGCTCCGGTCACGCCGCTGTTTGCCACCCTCGAGACCGAGAAAGGCAGCATCGAGATCGAGCTGCTGGGGGCCGACGCGCCGAAGACCGTGGAGAATTTCCGGCTGCTCGCCGAACGGGGCTACTATAACGGCCTCACCTTTCACCGGATCGTGAAGGGCTTCATGATCCAAGGGGGAGATCCGCAGGGTGACGGACGCGGCGGTGAGAGCGCGTGGGGCGGGACGTTTGACGACGAGATCAAGCGGGAGTCGCCGTTGTATCTGCGCGGACTCGGCTACAAGCGGGGCGTCGTCGCGATGGCGAACCGCGGCCCGAACACCAACACGAGCCAGTTCTTCATCCTGCACCAAGACTACCCGATGGCGCCCAGCTACACGATCTTCGGCCGCGTGGTGAAAGGCCAGGAAGTGGTCGATGCGCTGGCGGAGCTTCCGACGCAGCGCGGGCCCGACGGCGGCATGAGCCAGCCGATCAAGGCGCCCGTGATGCAGCGGGTGACGATCCGGAAGCCGTAAGGTGGAGCAGCGTGTCCTCACGCTGCTGGCGCCGAGTGCCTTTGACTCCGGCGTGATTTCCGCTGCGCTGCGGACTCCATATGGTCGATCGGCAACGGGTTAATCCTGGGAGCGCGGACGCCCTCGTCCGCCGTCGGAATGCGGCCGGGGGCGGCCGCGCTCCCAGAATCGCCCTCGGGCTGTTCGTCTACCTGCTCGCGCTGGTGGGCAGCGCCGCCGCAGCGGCCGACGTCCCGCTCGCCTCCGCCAGGCCAAAGCGCGGCGACCACACGCTGCTGACCTGGCGCGAGGGCCCGCCCTATTTCACGACGTCGCGTTATTCTTCCGATCGCCGCTTCCTGCGGATTGAAACCGGGCACTTCGCCGCGGAGTTCGATACCGAAAGGATCGCGCTGACCGGCTTCGCCGCGTGGCCGGACGCACGCGATGAAGCGGCGGCCTCGCAAGCGGCGCTCGCCGCTGAGACGCTGCCGCCGGCGCAACTCGATCTCATCGTGCGCATGGGGGAAACCGCCTTTGCGTGCGTCGGTCGCAAACCACTCGCGCTCGACCCGCACGGCCTGCCCGCGGACCCGCTGACGTTTCCCGTGCGGGTGATCGAGAGCGGTCGATTCTTCCAGAAGTTCGCGCTGCACGATCTCGAGTTTCACGACCGGGCGGGCCGGCGGCTGCAGGCCGTCGGATGGCTCGAGGTGGCGGCGTGGCCGGACCGGCTGATCCTGACGCTTCACCTGCGGCCGGAAGAGACGCTGGCCGGGGCCCGGATTTTTCTGCGCGTGCGTTCCGTCGGAGGGCAGGATGCGAGTTACGCGGAGCCGCCCGTGGACTGGCCCGCCGGTGGGGAACGCCACGCCACGCTCGCTCTGGCCGCGGACGGGGCGGTGGTCGCGCCGGGTCCGCCGGCGGGTATCGCGGTGACGGCCACGGCCGCCGACGCTGGCGCCCGCGCGGAGGCGCAGTGGCATCCGGACGAACGCAGCCACCGCGTGCGGCTGGCCGGCGCGGCGTGGCCGGTGCCGGCGGAGGGTGTGTATCCGGAATCCGAATTCGGAGCCTTTGAGACTTACGATCTCACCCTGGAGAACCGCACCGAGGAGGCGCAGCGCGTGGCGCTTCGGTTTGAACATGTGCCGACGCGGTCGATCACGGGCTTCGTGCCGATGCTGCTCGACGAAAACGGCAGCCCGGCCGGCCTGCCGATCCAGGTGAGCAAGAACTGGCACCATCCGCCAGCGGGAGTCGAGCTGCCCCACGCCGGTCACTGGATGCACGGCCGCACCCTCGTGCACCTGCCGCCGCAGTCGCGGCTCCGGCTGCGGCACGGCACGACCTATTCGCATTGGGGCGGGGTGCCCACCGCGTCGCTGGCGCAGCTTTCGCTCGCCGGCTGGGGCCACAATGGATTCTGGGAAGAGTTCGCGCTGGGAAGCTTCGGCGAGTCCTTCTGTTTTCAGCCGGCGCGCGTGATGCGGCGGTCGCTGCTGACGGATTTCCGGCCGCTTTTCCAACGTGGCTTCTCACGGGACGAGCGCTGGGGCTGGCCGAGCAATGTCGGTGGCGGCGACACGCTGGTGCGTTATGATCCGCAGGGTCGTTACGTGCCCGGCAAGCGGCAGGTGACACGGCACGTGAGCTCCGGACCGAACCTCGCGCAGCTTGATTACGAGGAGCTGTCGGCCGACGAGGCGGTGCGCAGCCGCGTGTCCGTGTACCTGCCGCAGGCGGACGATCACGTGCGTGTGTATCTGCGACTGCGATACGATGTGCTCCGTCGGGTGGAGTTCTCGCGGCTCGCGCTGTTCCAACTCGGGGCGGACTACTACAACGACGCGGAAGCATCCCTGATCGCCTGGGGCGACGCGACGGGTCTGGTGGCGGAGCACGGGCCGGAGCCGGGCGCGGCGGTCCTGCCGCAAGGGTTGGCGGGCGGCGAGGTGGCCTGGGTTTCGCTGCACGGGCAGGCGCGCCGCGATGCGGACCGGGCGGGCCAGGGCACGCGGGGCCTGATCGTGCGCGCCTGGGCGGC
>JBEIHL010000773.1:0-2576 GCA_040381375.1 Opitutaceae bacterium | reverse complement strand
GGGTCGCCTGCAGCGTGTGCTCCAAATCGTGGTAATGGAGGTCGATGGGGCCGTAGTCCACATTACGACCCTCGAACAAATCGATCGTGTCTCGAAAGACCGTCTGCAGCCAGGAAGCATTCCCACCGGGAAACATCCGGCTGAATCGTTCGACGACGAAGGCCGCGACCGCGGCTGCGTCATTGGTTTCGACTGGCGGAAACGTGCCCATCCGAGATGAAATAAGGTGTGCTGGCGCTTGTGCCCCTCAATCGCAGTGGTGGCGAAGCGTGCTGCGATTAAGAATTTGCCGAATTTACCGGCAAGCCCAAACGTGGAGGGACTGAACGGACCAATGATCGTCGGAATCACGGGCGGAATAGGCACGGGCAAGTCGACCGTGGCACGCGCTTTCGAGCAGCGGGGCTACCGCCGGCTCGATTCGGACCGGATTGTGCATGAAAACGTGCTCACCGATCCGGCGGTCTTGGACGCGCTCGCGGCCCGGTATGGGGATCGGGTGGTGGAAGCAAGGGGAGAGTGCGGCGAACGAATCGTCAATCGCGCGGCCCTGGCGGAACGGGTGTTTGGCGAGGACACGGAGCGCGTCTGGCTCGAGGAATTGACGCACCCCCGGGTGTTTGCCGCCTGGCGGTCGGCGCTGGCGTCCGACCCGGGCGCACGCTGGGTAGTGGAGGTGCCGTTACTCCATGAAAAGGGGTTGGAGAATTGGTTTGATTTCACAGTTTGCGTCGCCTGTTCTCCGGCTCAGCAACTCGCCCGACTGGAGCAACGCGGCCTCCCGCGCGTGCTCGCCGGGCAGCGAATTTCCAAGCAACTACCGCTGGCGCGAAAAATCGAGCTGTCCGACTTCGTCCTGTGGAATGAGGGATCTCCCGAGTTCCTGCAGGCGCAGATCGACCGCTTGGACCGCGCCCTCGAGGCGGCCTGAAACTTCGCTTTGGACTGCACGTCAGACGCAGGGCGTGCCCGTTGTCTTTTCTTCCGTAAATCCCGACATGGCTCTTCCTCCCAAATCCGACGACGACACGCCGTCCTCATCCCGCGCCGATTCCGGCAAGGGTGAAAAGAAAACGCGCACTCCGCGCCCGCGCACTCGGGCTGCAGCCAAACCGGCGGAGGAAAAAGCCGCCGCCAAGCCGGCCAAAGGCCGGGCCCGGCGCGGTGCCGTCACCAAGGGAGTACAGACCGAGTTTCTGCCCGTCACCGAGCCGGTGTCGGCTCCCCGGGAAACGTTTGCCCCCACTCCGCGCGATGAGCGCCCGGCGCCGGTGGAGGCGCCCGCGGTCCGGGAACCGGACCGGGTCAGTGAGCCCATCCAGGAACGGCCGACGGCGCCCACGCCGGCGGCAGAGCGGCCGGAACCGGCGCGCCACGAACGTGATGATCGCGACGACCGCAACGTGCGCGACGACCGCGGCGAATTTCAACCGGGCCAGTCCGCCCCGCCGCGCGGAGACGACTCGCGCAGCGAAGGCAGCGGAGCCACTCCGCCGTCGACGCCCCAGAACCAGGGAGCACCGGATGAGCGCGAAAGCGGTTATCGGGGCCAGCCAGGTCCGCAGAACCATGGTGGCGGCGGTGGCGGCGGTGGTGGTGGTCGCGGCGACTGGCAGGGCCAGCAGGGCCAGCATGGCGGCGGCCAAGACCGCGGTTTTTGGAAGCACGGCAAGCGCAAGCGTGGCCGGCACGGCGGAGGCGGAGGCGGTGGTGGTGGCGGGGGTGGCGCTCCTTGGCAGCCAGGCGGTGGCGGCCGCGAACAGCATCCGCCGCAGCCGCCGCCGCCGAGTAATACGCCGGTGTTTGGCGATCTCCCCAATCCTTCCCGGTTCAATGACCTCGCCGCGCTGGACGCGCTGGCGGCCGAGGTTTCCGCCGGCTCGGACGAGCCGATCTGGCTCAACGCGGTGTACGCGAAAACGCTCGCCGACCTCACGGGGTTTGCCCGGCAGCTCGGCGTGTCGTTCGACGGGGCGCCGAACAAGCGGCAACTGCTCAACGAGATCTTCAAGTTCGCCGTCGCCCAGCGTCGGACGCTGCGCGACGTCGGCCATATCGACCAGAGTGACCGCGGATCTTTCGTGGTGCACGAGCATGTCAATTATCGCCTGTATCCCGAGGACGCCTTCCTGCCCGATTCGTTGGTCAAGCGGTACGGCTTGAAGCGCGGTCATCGCGTCGAGGTCACCCTCCAGGCGCCGCAGGAGGGGGAACGTTGTCCCTCCGTGGTCCGGATCGATCGGGTGATGGGCATGAGCCCCGACGATATCGCCAAGGTCACGCCGTTCGAGGAACTCGTGCCGTATTATCCGTTGAAACGGATCCTGCTGGAAGACCCGGAGGTGGTGAAGGACGTCTCGATGCGCGCCGTCGATATTCTGACTCCCATCGGTTTCGGCCAGCGCGGGCTGATCGTCGCTCCTCCCCGCACGGGCAAGACGGTCCTGCTGCAGAACATCGCGAATTCGATCTCGGCCAACAGCCCCGAAGTGAAGTTGATCCTCCTGCTGATCGACGAACGTCCCGAGGAGGTCACGGATTTCAGGCGGCACACGAAGGGCGAGGTAGTCTCCTCC
>JBEIHL010000772.1:0-2576 GCA_040381375.1 Opitutaceae bacterium | reverse complement strand
GTGGTGGCAGTTCACGAACGATCTGCGGGCGCTGGCCTCAGGCGGCGCGGTCTACGGCCTCTGGCTGACGGTGAAGGGCAAAGTATTGGCGGATAGTTTTGTTCTATCGGGCGGAAAGCCGAACGCGTTTTGGGTGGGAAGTTATTTTTCGCCGGCGGACGTGGTGCGAGAGCGGCTCGAGCATCACGTGATCGCGGACGACGTCGTGGTTGAAGATGAGACCGCGCGCTGGGCCGGGCTGAGTCTGTGGAGCGACGACGTGGCGCCATTGCGCGAGTGCACACCAGCGGATACGATTGGATTTTCCGGGCGGCGTGACCGCGGGCCGAGTTTGGAGTGGATGTACCCGGTGGCTGCGGGCGAACCCGAGTGGGCGGCGAACGTGCTGGCGGCGGGGCGACCGCTCGACGCCCAAGAGGTGGAGTGGCGCCGGATCCTGGCGGGCATCCCGGCGGTGCCGCAGGACATCGGGCCGGGTGAGCTGCCGAACGAGGGCGGCCTCGAGTCCGCGGCGATTTCCTACACGAAGGGCTGCTACCTCGGCCAGGAAGTCATGGCGCGATTGAAGTCGATGGGGCAGGTTCGCCGGCGCCTGTTGCGCGTACGGGGACCGGACGCGCAACCGCCGGCCCGGCCGGCTCCGCTCTTCATCGGCGCCCGGCAGGTGGGGGAGCTGCGCTCGGCGGTGCCCGACGGAGCCGGCGGCTGGGTCGGACTTGCCCTGCTGACGTTGCTGCACGTGCCCGAGGGGGCCGCCCTCGCGCTTGCGGCCGACGCGCCGCCGACCTTGCATCGCGACGACGCGGCATGACCGAATTCGAGCAACTTTCCCAACTTTGCCAGCGGCTGGGCGCGCCCCCGGCCCAGGCGGCAACGATGGCTGGGCAACTGGTGAAGCGCGCCGATCAGCTCGCCGCCGAACGGGGCATCGCGCGGGAGGCCGCGCTGCGCGGGCTGCTCGAGGTTCTCGTGAAGGGTCGCGCCGGCGAAGTTCCGGCACAGTTCAAGCCGACCCCGCCACCCATTCCGCCGGCGACATAGTCGAGCTGGGCCACGGCCGGACGGACCTCGAACGGCGGCGAGAAATTTGACGGAGAATGGGTTTGACCGGAGCGGGTGCCGTTTCTTCCCTCGCCCCCTGTTTCTTTCCCGATGAACAAGGCCGCCTTGGTAGACGAAGTGCAGAAGATTTTGAGCAACGGCACTTCGAAGGCCGCCGCCGAGCGCGCGACCGAAGCGGTGCTGGCAGCCGTCAAGCGTGGGCTGCGCCGGGACAAGGAAGTCTCGCTCGTGGGTTTCGGCACCTTTGCCATCGCCACGCGGCCCGCCCGCAATGGCTACAATCCGCACACGAAGGTTCCGATGAAGATCCGGGCGATGAAGACCATTCGCTTCAAGCCGGGCATGGAGCTCCGGTCGGTCGCGTGAGCCGGGACGGGGCGGGCCCACGGGTCGCAGCGGATCGCCCGGAACTCTGGGTTCGAGTGGATTGGTGCCCGCCGTGAAATCCGTCGCCGAGGAGAAGTTCCGCGTCGCGTACGGGCGCGAGCCTGAGCTCATCGCGCGGGCGCCGGGACGCATCGAGTTCATCGGCAACCACACCGACTACAACGGCGGCACCGTGCTCGGTGCTGCCATCGACCGCGGTATCTGGGTTGCGTTGGCGCGGCGGACCGACGGGAAGTGGAATTTTGCCAGCGAACAACAGCCGGGCGTGGTGCAGGTGCCGGCGGGCGAATTTCACCGGCGCACCGAGGCCGGTTCTTGGGTGAACTATCCGCTCGGGGTGCTGCAGGCCCTCGGTGTCTTTGGTCTGCGGATACCGGCGGGCTTCGATTTCCTGGCCGTATCCAATCTTCCGCTCGGCGCCGGCCTCAGCAGCAGTGCCGCCATCGAACTCGCTTCGGCCCTCGTGTTCACTCGGGCCGCGGGAGAGGACCCGCCGAGAGAGACGCTGGTCCGGATGGCGCGGCACGCGGAGAATCATTTCGTCGGCGTCCCGTGCGGCATTCTCGACCAGGGTGTCTCCGGCTTTGGCCGCCGGGATCACCTCGTGCGCATCGACTGCCGGGGGCTGCGGTTCGACCGCGTGCCGCTGCCGCCCGGCGTGCACTTCTGGACTTTCAATCCGCCGGCGTCGCACGCGTTGGTCGACGGCCACTATGCGGAGCGCCACCGCGAATGCCTGGCCGCGGCCGAGGCGCTTGGCGTCGCCTGCCTGGCCGACGCGACCCCGCAATCGCTGGGCACACTGGCGGGCCGGGTGTCCGACGCCGTCGCGCGACGCGCCCGCCATGTGGTGGAGGAGATTGCTCGCGTGGACGCCTGCGTCCTCGCCCTGGCGGCGGGAGACCTGGCCGCCGTGGGGCGGCTGTTGACGGCATCGCACCGAAGTTCGCAACTGCTCTTTGAAAACAGCACGCCGCAACTCGACCTCCTGGTCGACACGTTGGTCGCGACTCCGCACGTGTACGGCGCCCGGTTGACCGGCGGCGGTTTCGGCGGCGCGGTCATGGCCATGACGACGGCGGACTTCGACGCGGCGGCGGCCGATCGGGTCGCGGTGACGGTGGCGG
>JBEIHL010000771.1:0-2580 GCA_040381375.1 Opitutaceae bacterium | reverse complement strand
CGCCGGCCCGACCGCATCGTCGAGGACCCGTTTGGCAACAAGACCGTCCGCGCCAACATGCACGCGGGGCGCATCTGGGACGACGTCACGGGCGAATCCGGTCCCGAGGATCCCGATCTCACGCTCATCGCCTTTCAGGCGCGCGACGGCCGGCCGATCGGGGTGCTGAGCAGCTTTTCGATGCACTACTTCGGCGACCGCGACATCAGCGCCGATTATTTCGGCCTGTATGCCGAAGGTCTGAAGGAGCGCATCACGCCGAGCCCCACGGCCGGCAAACCGGCGTTCGTCGGCGCGATGGCGCACGGGTGCAGCGGCGACATCTATCGCGTGGATTATACGATTCCCGAAGCCCAGCGGAATTCGAAGATCACGATCGATGAGTACGCCAGCCAGCTCGCCGATATCGCATTCAAGGCGTATTCGGGGATCAATTACCAGGACAACGCCGACCTCGCCATGGCCGAGGCACGGCTCACCCTGAAGTACCGCGTGCCGGACAAGCAGCGGCTCGAGTGGGCGCAGCGGATCGTGACGGCGATGGGGGACCGGCTGCCCAAGGACCAGACCGAGGTTTACGCGCGGGAGCAGATCTACCTGCACGAGCGGCAGCAGACCGAAGTCGTGGTCCAGGCGCTGCGGATCGGCGACATGGCGATCGCCACGACCCCGACCGAGACGTACGCGATCACCGGCCTGAAGATCAAAGCGGCCAGCCCGGTGCGCAACATCATGGTGTTTGACCTGACGAATGGCGGCGACGGCTACATCCCGCCGCCCGAAATGTACCTCTTCGGCGGCTACAACACGTGGGCCGCGCGGTCGGCCGGCCTCGAGGTGATGGCGGAACCGAAGATCACCGAGGCGGCGCTCGTCTTGCTCGAGCAGGTCGCCGGTAAACCGCGGCGCGACGTGGCGCTCAGCCAGGGGCCGGCGGCGCGGACGATCCTCGACCTGAAGCCGGCGGCGTGGTGGCGGTTGGATGAATTTGCCGGCCCGCATGCGTTCGACGCGACCGGGCGGCAGCGCGACGCCGTGTACGAGCGCGAGGTCACTTACTACCTCGAAGGCGCGCGCTCCGACGTATTCTGCAATGGCGGCGAAACGAACCGGGCGCCGCATTTCGTGGGTGGGCGGCTGCGCGCGCGGCTGGCGGGCATCGGCGACCGTTACTCCGTGTCGGGCTGGATCTGGAACGGCATGCCCGTCGAAGGGCGCGACGTGAGCGGCTGGTTTTTTTCCCGGGGCCGCGATCACGGCCTCGGAGCCTTCGGCGATCACCTTGGCGTCGGCGGCAAGAGCGGCCATACGGGCAAACTGATCTTCTTCCACGGCAGCGACGCCAGGGCCGTGGTGGCGGGGAAATCAACCGTGCCGCGCTGGCAGTGGCAGCACGTCGCACTCGTGCGCGACGGCGAAACCGTGCGCGTGTACCTCAACGGCGCGCTCGAACTGGAAACGCGGACGCCGGCGGTTTTTCCCGCCGGGCTCGATCAGCACTTCTTCGGCGGCCGCAGCGACAATGACTCAAACTGGGAAGGGCGGCTCGATGAGATCGCGGTCTTCGATCGGGCGCTCAGCGCCGCCGATGTGAAGAAGCTGAGTACGCGGTGAGGGGGGACCACGAAATACACGAAACACACGAAAGTCCCTCGCGGCTTGGACGCCTTGGACGCTTTCGTGTATTTCGTGTGTTTCGTGGTCAACCCGCCTTGGCTCATCCCATGATTCCATTTCGCCTCCTTGCTCTCCTGTTGTTCGGGCTTTACTCCGCCGGGGCCGCGACCTTGCCCGAGCGTGGGCTTTGCGCGCATCGCGGGGCGAGTGGGACGCACCCGGAGAACACCGTCCCGGCGCTGCAGGAGGCGGTGCGGCTGGGGGCGCACATGGTGGAACTCGATCTCGCGTTGACCCGTGACGGCGAGATCGTGCTCATGCACGACGCGACCGTGAACCGGACGACCAATGCCAAGGGCCGCGTGCTCGATTTCGATCTCGCCGCGTTGAAGCAGCTCGATGCCGGCACGTGGAAACACCCGCGATTCGCCGGCACGCGCGTGCCGACCCTCGCGGAGGCCCTCGCGGTCCTGCCGCGCAGTATCTGGATCAATCTCGACACCAAGGCCGACGCCCGCTTCGGCACCGATCCCGCCGCAGTGGTGCGCCGGGTGGTCGAACTCGTCGTCGCCACCGGCCGCGAGCACCAGACGTTCCTCGCTGCGCGCGCCGACGCAGCCGCCATCGCCCGCCGAATCGCGCCCGGTATCCAGATTTGCAGTATGGACCGGAAGCCCGACCCGACGGACTACGTCAACGACGCGATCACGCGCCGCGTCGGCTTCATCCAATTGCGCGACTGCGCGCAGGACGCGAGGTTTCCGACGTGGATCGCCGCCCTCAAAGCGGCGGGCATTCGCATCAATTATTTCTACACGAATGAACCGGCGGAGGTTGGCCGGCTGCTCGCCGCGGGCGTGGACTTCGTGCTCGTGGATGACCTCGGCGCGGTGATGGCGCAGCGGAAGGAAATCTTGCCCTGGCGGTGAGGGGGGCTTGGGTTGCCTCCCCTGGGAGCGCGGT
>JBEIHL010000770.1:0-2584 GCA_040381375.1 Opitutaceae bacterium | reverse complement strand
GGCTGGGTTCACCACCGTGACCGTACCCAGCGCGCCCGCGTCCTCGGTCCTCGCCGCGCTGCACCCCGCCTTGGGAGCGTGGTTCGTGGGACGATTCGGTCACCTGGCGCCGGCCCAGCACCTCGCTCTGCCCGAGATCATGGCGGGGCACTCCGTGCTCCTTACTGCGCCCACCGGCAGCGGCAAGACCCTCGCGGCCTTTCTCGGGGTGTTCGACTTTCTCATCCGCGCCCGGGAGCGACACGAACTGCCGGACGGATTCGTCGCCGTGTACGTTTCGCCGCTGCGGGCCCTCGCCTACGACCTGCAGAAAAACCTCCAGCAGCCCCTCGACGAACTAGGCTGGGACTGGCTCCGGATCGGCGCCCGGACCGGGGACACGACGGCGAAGGAGCGAGCCCGGCAGAAACGCCGCGCGCCGCACGTGCTCGTCACCACGCCCGAGAGCCTCACGCTCCTGCTGTGCCAGCCCGCCTGGCGGTCGGCGTTCAAGTCGGTCCGTTTCGTGATCGCCGACGAATTGCACGCGCTGGCCGAGTCAAAGCGCGGCGTGCTTTTCGCGTTGGCGGCGGAGCGGCTGGAAACGCTCGCGGCGGCCGGCGTGATCCGCCTGGGACTTTCCGCGACCGTCGCTCCCCTTGAAACGGTCGCGGCGTTTCTCGTCGGCCCGGGCCGGCCCTGCCGGATCGTCGAGGTCACCGCGGCGCGCCGCGCGCGGATCGAGGTGTTCTCGCCGCTGCGGGACCACGCGTATCCACCGGCGGGCTACACGGGCAGCCGGCTGCTCGCCGAACTCGGCATGTATGTCGGGCAGAAGCGCACGACGCTGATCTTCACCAACACCCGCTCGGGCGCCGAGCACATCGGCCTGCGGCTGAAGCAGCTCATGCCCGCGCTCGCGGACCGGATCGAGGTGCACCACGCCTCGCTCGACCGCAACCTGCGGCTCGCCGTCGAGGACCGGCTGAAGCGGGGCGAACTGCGCGCGGTGGTCTGCTCGACGTCGCTCGAGCTGGGCATCGATATCGGCTCGATCGACACGGTGGTCATGGTGTCGGCGCCCAAGGGCGTGGCCCGCGGCCTGCAGCGCATCGGGCGCTCGGGCCACTCGATGGGCGAAATCAGTCACGGGGTGCTGGTCGCCACCAACTGCAATGATCTCGCCGAGTGTGTCGTCACCGCCCGCCTGATGGCGCGGCGGATGCTCGAGCCGGTGAAGATCAGCGCCAATCCGCTCGACGTGCTGGCGCAGACCCTGGTGGGTCTCGCGGCGTCGGCCAGCGTTTCGCCCGACGAGGCGCACGCTTTCGTCCGGCGCACGTACCCGTATCGCGACCTCGAGCGGGCGGAGTTCGACCGGGTGCTCCATTACCTGGCCGGGGGCGGCAGCGCGCTGGAGAAGCAGTACCGCGGCGTGTTCGGCAAGGTGACGATCGACGCCGACGGCGTTCTGGCGCTGTCGGCGCCGCGAGTCGCGCGCGATTTTTATCAGAACATCGGCACGATCGTGACCGAGAGCATGGTGCAGGTGCAGCTCGGCCGCCGAAAGCTCGGCGAGGTCGAGGAGTCCTTCATGAAGGGGGCTGCGTCCGGGCGACGTATTCGTCCTCAACGGCCGGACGATCCGGCTGGTCGAGACCCGGCTGCTCACCGCCCGGATCGCCTCCGCCGAGAGCGCCACGCCGACCGTGCCGCGCTGGAATGCGAACAAGATGCCGCTGGCGAGCGGCCTGGCGGCGGAGGTGGTGCGGCTGCGCATGGCGGCGGCGGCCCGGCTGAAAGCCGCCGCGGGTTCAGCCCCCGCGCTCGCGGCGTGGTTGGAAACCGAATACGCCCTCTCCCCGGCCAACGCCCGCGCGCTGGGCGAGCACTTCGCCCTGCAGGCCACGGTCTCGATCATTCCGACCGCGGATTGCTTCCTCGTGGAGCAGGTCACGCACCGCGGCCTGCTGCACGCGTCCTTCCACTCCCTGATCGGCCGCTCGGCCAACGACGCGTTGTCCCGCATCATCGCCCGGCGGGTCCACGAATTGCGGGGCGGCAATGCGCTCACGTCGATCGACGACTACGGTTTCATGCTCACGCTGCAGCCGTTTCAGGCTCCGACACCGGAGGAATGGCGCCAGCTGTTCCGCCGGGAAGGAGCCGAGGACGCGCTGCGCGCCGCCCTCGAGACCAGCAATCTCGTGAAATGGCAGTTTCGCGGCGTGGCCCAGACCGGACTGATGGTGCCGCGGCGGGTGCTCGGCCACGAACGGGGCGCGCGCGCGTTGCAATGGAGTTCGGAGATTCTTTTCGAGGTTCTGCGGCGCCATGAGCCCGATCATCCGCTGCTGCGCGAGGCCTACGCGGAAGCGACGCTGCGTTTCCTCGATCTGCCGGGTGCGCATGCCTTCCTCGAGCAGGCCGCGCAACGGCCGTGGGAGTTTCGTGCGCCGGACCGCATCAGCCCGTTCGCCTTCGGTCTTTTCGCCAGCCGGATCCGGGAGACGATGACGCTCGAGGACCCGGAGACGACCATCGAGCGGTTGTTCCATGAGATGTACGGGCGGGATCAGGGTCAGGCGGCCGGGGACGGCCGCGC
>JBEIHL010000769.1:0-2585 GCA_040381375.1 Opitutaceae bacterium | reverse complement strand
TCCCCCCACCCATGAAATGCCTCCGACTCCCCTATCTGGCCGCCATCGTCAGCCTCATTGCCCTCCTCGGCCCCAACCGGCTAGACGCGGCCGCCGAAACGATCGCGTATAAGAAAGTTGGAGACCAGGAGCTGAGCCTGTTCGTGGAGAAGCCCCCGGGCTGGAAGGCGACCGACCGGCGGCCCGCGATCGTCTTTTTCTTTGGCGGTGGCTGGGTGGGCGGTTCGCCGAATCAGTTCATCAAGCAAAGCGAACACCTTGCCGCCCGCGGCATGGTCGGCGTTCGCGTGCAGTATCGCGTGATCCCGAAGGGAGATTCCGGTCCGCCGCTGGTCTGCGTGGCCGACGCGAAGTCGGCCCTGCGCTACGTCCGCGCCCACGCGGAGGAACTGGGCATCGATCCCAATCGCATCGCCGCGGCCGGCGGTTCGGCCGGGGGCCACCTCGCAGCCTTCGCGACGCTCGTGCCCGGACTCGACGATCCGCAGGACGACCTGAAGGTTTCGCCGAAGGGCAATGCGCTCGTGCTCTTCAATCCCGTGTTCAACAACGGCCCGGGCGAATGGGGCCACGCGCGCGTCGGTGCTCGCTACCGCGAGTTCTCGCCCGCCCATCACGTGACGAAGGACGCGCCGCCGACGATCGTGTTTCTCGGCGACAAGGACGCACTGATCCCGGTGCGCGTGCTGGAGGACTTCAAGGCGAAGATGCAGGCGGCCGGCGTGCGCTGTGACACCCGCGTGTTCGCCGGCGCGGCGCATGGTTTCTTCAACCGCGATGCGGACGGCATCCCCGGGTTCACGGAGACGCTCGCGGACGCGGACCGTTTCCTCGTCTCGCTCGGCTGGCTCAAAGCCAAGGCGACGCCATGAAACCCGTCCTCGACCTGCTGTTGGCCGCCAGGGGCGCAAGCACCCTCGCCGCAGGATCGACGGGCGACGGACCGGGCCGTCGCGACGGGTCAGTCCGCTGACGGCGTGGCAGTGGCAATGCACAAACCGCGGGCCCGACCTTCCACGGACGAAATTTCTCAGAAGAAATGTGAACGACCTCATGGACGCGCCCGCGCGCCGCGGGCAGACTCTCGGCCCGATGTCCGCCGCCCTCCCGCCCCCTGGGACACACCCCACCCGGTGCCCTATCCCCGCCTCATCGACCTGACGCTTGCGCTCCGTCCCGGCGACCGTGGCGTCGCATGCGAACCCGCTCGCACGCCGGCCCGCGACGGCTGGAACGCCGCGACCTGGCACCTCTATTCGCACGCCGGCACGCATATGGATGGCCAACTGCGCTTCGGCGCCGGCGCGGATACGATCGACACGAAACCGCTGACCCAGTGCGTCGGTCCCGCCTGGGTCGTAAACCTGACGCCCACCGCGCCCCGCGCGCTGCTCACCGTCACCGATCTCGGTGACGTGGCGGCGAAATTCCAGCCCGGCGACTCGCTGTTGCTCCGGACCGACTGGCACCGCCATGCCGCCGATCCCGCGCTCAATCGCGACGCCCTGCCGCGCATCAGCGAGGAATTGGCCCAGTGGTGCGTGTCCCGGCGGGTGCGTCTGTTCGGCGCGGAGCCGGAGCGCCCGTGTGGGCGATCGCCGTCGAGGGCCTGGAGGCGATAGCGTAGACTCCTCCCACCGCATCCGCTTCAAGTTGCTCCATGAAAACTCTCCGCGGCGTCTGCGTCGGTGCAGGCTATTTCAGCCGCTTCCAATACGAGGCCTGGCAACGCATCCCCGGCGTGACGATCGTGGCACTGGCCAACCGCGACCGGGCGAAGGCGCAGGCCACCGCCACGGAGTTCGGCATCCCGCGCACCTACGGGTGGACGGATCTCGCGCGGATGCTGGACGTCGAGCAGCCCGACTTCATCGACCTCATCACGCCGCCCGAGACGCACCTCGAAGCCGTGCGCCTCGCGGCCGCGCGCGGCATCGCGATCATCTGCCAGAAGCCGCTCGCGCCCACCTGGGCGGAGGCCGTGGCCGTTGTCACTGCGGCGCGCGAAGCCGGCGTCCGCTTCATGGTGCACGAAAACTGGCGCTGGCAGCCCTGGTACCGGGAGATGAAGCGCCAGCTCGACGCGAGTGCGCTCGGCGGGCTGTTTTCGATCGCGGTCCGCACGCGCCTCGGCGATGGCTGGCCGGCCGACGCCTACCTCGCGCGCCAGCCGTTCTTCCGCACCTACCCGCGGCTGCTGATGTACGAGACCGGCGTCCATTTTCTGGATACGTTCCGCTTCCTCGGCGGCGAGATCACCTCGATCTACGCGCGCCTGCAGAAGCGGAACCCGGACATTGCCGGCGAGGACGCCGGGCAGGTCGTGTGCGGCTTCGCCAGCGGCGCGACCGCGGTGCTCGACGCCTCGCGCTTCAACGAAGCCGACACCGCCGACGCCCGCTACACCTTCGGCTCCGTACGACTCGACGGCCGCCAGGGTCACCTCGAGCTCGACCTCGAGGGCAACCTGACCCTGAAACCGCTCGGAGCGCCGGCTCGCCGGATCGACTACCCGCACGAACGCCGCGGCTTCGCCGGCGATTGCGTGCACGCGCTGCAGCAGCACTTCGTCGACCGCCTGCGCG
>JBEIHL010000768.1:0-2586 GCA_040381375.1 Opitutaceae bacterium | reverse complement strand
TGCGCCCACGCTGTTGGATTTCGCCGGCGCAACGCCGCTGCCCGCGGCGCAGGGACGCAGCCTGCGCCCGCTGCTCGCCGGAGAGCGTCCGGCCGACTGGCGGACGGCGTTCTTCTACGCGTATTTTCGGGAGGCCCAGTATCCGGCGCCCACCGTGCTCGCGGTCCGGACGGCCACGCACAAGCTCGTGACGTATCCAGGGCGCAAGGACTGGACGGAAGTCTTCGACCTCGCGGCCGACCCGTACGAGGTCAGGAATCTGGCGGGTGACACCGCGCTGCGGGCCCGGCTCGAATCGGTCTACGCCGCGCAGGCGCAGCAGGCGGAGTTTCGCTGGCCCGCCGGGTACGGACCCAACGGGGAGTTTCCGCCCGCAGCGACGAAGGCGAAGTCCGGCAAAAAGGCGAAGCAATGAAACCCCGGACTCACTCCGTTTTCCTAGCCGTGGTCCTTGCGAGCATCGTCAGCGGCGCCGGATTACTGGCCGCCGCGGAAGCCCGGTTTGTCACCGAGAACAAATATCCCGGATGCGTCGAACTGAGCAACGCCACCACCCGCGTCGTGCTCGAGCCCAACGCCGGCGGCCGCGTCCTGCGCTACCAGCTCCACGGCGTCGAGGCCCTGTATCAGGATCCGGCGCACGATGGCTGGATCGCGGGTTCGCCCCGCCTGCCCGGCGGACTTCCGGCCGGCCGCCTCGACATCGGGCCGGAGCATGGCCGGACCTTTGCGCGCGACGCCTTCTGGGAGGGACGCTGGACGGCGGAGATCACCGGGCCGCGTCGGGCCCGGCTGACGAGCGTGGTGTCGCATGGCGTGCAATTGGTGCGGGATTTCGAACTTGCGGCCGACTCTTCGCATCTGCGCGTGACCCAGACGATCCACAATCGCGGCACCGGGACGCTGCGCACCTTTCACTGGAGCCGCACGTTTGCGGAGGGTGGCGGGATTTGCTTCGCGCCGGTCGCGCCGGCGTCGCGGTTTCCCAAGGGTTACGTGCTCTACGGTCCGGGCCGGGTGATCGACTTCATGCCCGCGGACGAACCCGGCACCCGGGTGCGCGACGGCATCCTCGAAATTTCCGCTCCGCCGACCCGGCCCAAGTTCGCGCTCGACGTCGATCCCGGCTGGCTCGCTTACCTGACCCGGCGCGGCCTCTTGTTCGTGAAGACCTTCGCGGTGTATCCGGATCGCGTGTACGGCGAGCCGGCGGCCAACAACGTCTCGATCTGGTACAAGGGCAATGACGTGACCGAGATCGAGCCGATCGGCCCGCTGGAGCTCATCGCGCCCGGGGCCAGCGCCGCCTACACGGAGCACTGGTGGCTGCACGCCATGCCTTACCCGACGGACGGAAATGCCGACCTCGCCCGGATCCGCGAACGGGTGGCGGCTTCGCAACCCCGATGATTGGGAGGGAGCCGCCATCCGATCCGGATTGGACGTGCAAATTCGTCGGTCGATGTGTGCGGGGCGGACTTTCCTTGGGGAAGCCTCGGGCCCACCTTCATCCCCTCACCCCACCCCACCTTCCCATGCGAGCCCTTGTTTTCCTGGTCCTGTCCTTCGGTTTGGCCACTGCCACCGCCGTCGCCGCCGCGAACGCGGCCCGGCCGAACATCCTGCTCCTCTGTGTCGACGATTTGAAACCGCTCCTCGGCTGCTACGGTGATCCGCTCGCCAAGACGCCGAATCTCGACCGCCTCGCCGCTCGCGGCCTCCGCTTCGACCTCGCCTATTGCAACCAGTCGGTCTGCGCCCCTTCCCGTAACAACCTCCTGCTGGGTTCGCGCTCGACCTCACTCGGGATCTACGGGCTGCCGCAGAACTTCCGCACGGCGGTGCCCGACGCCGTGACGATGACGCAGCACTTCATGCGGCACGGCTGGCGGGCCGAGGCGATAGGCAAGGTGCTGCACTCCGGACATGGCAACCATGACGACGATGCATCGTGGAGCGTGCCGACCGTGAAGGACAAAGTGATCGAGTATCTCGACCCGAAGAATTCCGCCGGCGGCCAGCTCACGCGCGAAGAGGCGCTTTTCACCAATCAGAAGCTCAGCGAGATCCGCAGCCTCCCGCGCGGCGCCGCCTGGGAGATCATGGACGTACCGGACAACGCCTACGCCGACGGCCGCATCGCGGACGAGGGCATTCGCCGGCTGAGGGCGGCGCGGGAACGGAAGGACACGCCGTTCTTCCTCGCGCTGGGTTTCGTCAAACCGCACCTCCCGCTGACAGCGCCGAAGAAATACTGGGATCTGCACGACCCGAAAGCCTTTCCGCTCGCCCCGCGCCAGCGTGATCCGGAGGGCGCGCCGACCTACGCCGGAAAAGTGGGCGGCGAGATCGTGGCGTACGATCCGCTGACGGTTGAGAACCTCCGCGAAGAGGAGACGCAGCGCACCTTGCTGCATGCGTACTATGCGTGTATCAGCTATATGGATGCCCAGCTCGGCCGCGTGCTGGACGAACTCGACCGGCTCAAGTTCAGCGACCACACGATCATCGTCCTCTGGGGCGATCATGGCTGGCACCTCGGCGACCACGGCTACTGGACGAAACACACCAACTACGAGCAGGCGA
>JBEIHL010000767.1:0-2591 GCA_040381375.1 Opitutaceae bacterium | reverse complement strand
GAGCTCGAGGAGCTTGCCTGCCGGCCACGTGAGCAACTGCCACCCGGTTTGCAGCGGCGGCCGGTCGCTCGAGCGCCATTCGTCGGCGGAGTTCTTCGCGGGTTCCGAGGCGAACAAACGTTCGCCGACGCCGTGCGGCAGCATGTTGTCCGCCGGCATCGCCTCGCGAAAGCGGTTTGCCGCGAGCGTGTAGAAATCGTGGGGCGAGGGAAACAGGTGCAGCACGCCCAGGTGAAACGCGCCGACCGCGAGCATCAGCTTCAATACCGTCGCCGTCTCGAGCGCGGACTCGGAGGGCGCCCCGGCGAAATCCGCCGGCCGGCGCAGCGCCAGGAATGCGGCCGCCGCGAGCGTCGCCCAGGTGAAGATCACGCCGGCCAGCGCGTGGGCGAAATATACCCAAAAGGCGGCGTATCCGCAGACTGCGACGAGGGCCGCCGCTCCGAGCGGCACCCACTGCGGCGCGAGCCATGACTGCGCGGACAGGCCGCGCAGGGCGGCGAGATAAATCAGGCCGAGCAGCAGGCCGTTGATCGCCCATGCCGCCAGCGTTTCGAGCAACGCGTGATTGCCGTCCCCGCGCCCGCCCCGCACCGGTTCCGATACCGCGAACCAGCCGCCGATGCCGCGGGCCTGATCGGATCCGACGAGGCGGATCGGGCGGTCCTCCCAGTCGGCCGGCAGGACGAAATCGACGATCGCCCAGCGTTCGCCCACCGCGCCGCCGGGCACGGGCAGGCGCTCGCCCGTGCCGATGAGTTCGACGTGCAGCGTATTCCCGGGCCCGCCCGGATAACCGCCGGCGCCGAAGCGCAGGATGCGGGGCGCGGGAAAGGGACCGAGTTCAAACGTGCCCGTGTGTTCGTCGCCGCCGCTCCACGAGCCCCACATCCGCACGCCGACCGCGGGCGTGAAGCGCTCTCCCGGATATTGGCCGTCGGGCGTGAATGATCCCGTCGCCACGAACGGTACGTCGGGGAACGCCGGGGTGACGCGCCGCGACAGGACGCTCGCCGCGTGGAGCAACGCCGCGACGGTGAACGCGAGGAGCAGGAGGCGTTTGCCGGGAAACACGGCCGCGGGGCTTCGCCCCAATCAGAGACGTTGGAAGCGGAACTTTGCGAGGGCCCAGATCCAGGTCACCGGATCGCGGAACATCGAAATCTTTTTCCCTTCCTTGAAGGACCGCGATTTGTAGCTGATCGGAATCTCGATCGGCCGGTGTCCCTTGCGGACCAGCTTGATCAGCAACTCCCAGTCGAAGTCGAACCGGTTGCACTCAAACGTGAGCCCGTTGAGGCAGTCGCGGCGGAACACCTTGTACATGGTGAACGGATCCCGCAGCCAGATGCCCAGGGAGACATTGATCATCAGCGTGAATCCCCAGTGCGCACAGTTGAGAATCAGCGCCTGCACCGGCTGGTCGGAGAACTTTCGGATCGCCCAGCCGCCCGCACCGTGGCGCGAGCCGAGCACGAACGATTGCCGCCCCGCGGCGAGCGGCGCGAGCAGGATGTCGTAGTCGTTGAGGTCGTACTCCAGGTCGGCATCCTGGATCAGGATGACGTCGCCCGTCGCATGCTTGAAGCCGGCGCGCACCGCATGCCCTTTGCCGCGGGGACGATCCTCGAGGATGATCTTCACCCGCGGATGGGTTTCGTACGTGCACATGATGTCGCGCGTGCCGTCGGTCGAGTTGCTCTCGACCAGGATGATCTCCAGCCGCCAGCCAGGCACTTCCTTGGCGAGGATCGCGTCAAGGGCCACGCGGACAGTCGCCGCCTCGTTGTAGATCGGGACGACGACGGACAGGACGCCGTGGTGGATCGGGGGAAACGGGTGCGACATCGGTTCGAGAGGAAAGTCAGCTTTGACCACGGATTACACGGATGGCACGGATGAAGTCCACCGCAGCCAACGGATCCGTGTCATCCGTGTGATCCGTGGTTCCATGGCTTGGCTGGCTTGGTCGCGCACGGCATCGCCGACACGCCGTACATCGCGTCGACCACCCGCACCACCGGCGGCAGCGCCAGACCCGCGGTGGCGAGCGCCCGCAGCACGCGGCGGTGACGCAGGCTTTTCAGGACCTTGAACTTCACCGCGCCGCGGTACCTCACGACCTGCGGCTCCAATCCGACGCGGTGGTAAAGTTGCGCCAGGCACCGCGGGTTGAAGAGGCTGACGTGAATCTCGGGCGCGCAGTAGCGGTAATGGATGCCCTGGCGCCGCGCGATGGACGACTCGAGATTGCCGGTGGTGAGCAGAAGCAGTCCGCCCGGCTTGAGCAGTCGGGCCACGAGACGCATCGGTTCGAGCGGCGCCGGCAGGTGCTCGATCACCTCGATCAGGCTGATGATGTCGTACGTGGCGTCGGGCTCCCGCGCGAGCGCATCAAGATCCAGGATACGGAAGCCGTCCTTGTCCCGGAGCAGGTCCGCATAGGATCCCACATCGTGGCCGGTGAGGTCCAGCGGCCGCCCTGCCAGTTTGCCGCGCGCCCGGAGATACTTCAGGAACCCCCCGGCACCGCAGCCGAAGTCGAGGAGCCGCAGCGGCGCGGCGGCGGGAGCAGGGAGCAGGGAGCAAGG
>JBEIHL010000766.1:0-2592 GCA_040381375.1 Opitutaceae bacterium | reverse complement strand
GTGAACGCGGCGAAGGACGCCGAGGCGTTCACCCCGGGCGGCCCGGTCAAGGTGAACGAGATCGAGTACCAGCTCGAATGGAAGGATGGCAAACCCACCTTCCTCGAGCGCCGCAACGGCCAGCAGACCGATGCGTACACCGCGGAATTCGTGCTCGGGCACACGCCGCTGGTGCAGTACGTCGTGCCCAGCGGCAGCGGACGCTTCCAGGCGGCCGATCTCACGTATGATCCGGTGAAGAAGGAATGGTTCAACGTCTTCGGCGACGAACGCCGCCACCCCGGCGAATGGGGCCACTGGCGCGGCCGCGGCATGAACTGGAACTCGATGTGCGCGCACTGCCATCTCACCGAGTATCGAAAAAACTATGACGCCGTGACCGACACCTACGCGACCACGTGGAAGGAACACGGCATCGGCTGCGCGCAATGTCACAGCAACCTGCCCGCCGATCACGCCGCGGTGCAGCGTCAGAAAAAGGCCGCCGGCACGCCGACGTCCCCGGCGCAACCCGCGAACGTCGACTGGAAACGCGCCCAGGAAACCTGCGCGCAGTGTCACGCCCGCAACGAACTGCTCACCGGCGAACTGAAGGCCGGCGCCCCTTACAACGACCATTTCCGGCTCACGCTGCCGACGGAGGCCGCGGTGTTCTATCCCGACGGCCAGGTGCGCGACGAGGACTTCAATTACACTTCGCTGCTCACGAGCCGGATGGGCGGCAAGGCCGGCGTGACGTGTCTCGATTGCCACGATCCGCACAGCGGCGCGACCAAGCTGCCGGTGCAGAACAACGCGATCTGCCTGCAGTGCCACGGCCCGTCGCCGCGCAACAACGCCCCGATCATCGATCCGGTGGCGCACTCGCGTCACGCCATCGGCAGCAAAGGCAACCAGTGCGTCTCGTGCCACATGCCGACCACGACCTACATGCAGCGCGATCCGCGGCACGACCACGGTTTCATCAAGCCCGATCCGCTGCTCACGAAGGAGCTCGGCATTCCGAACGCGTGCAATGGCTGCCACACCGACAAGTCCGTCGACTGGGCCATCGGTCACACCGACACGTGGTACGGAGCGAAGATGGAATCACGCCAGCGCCAGCGGACGCGCGTCGTCGCGGCCGCGCAGGCCGGCACGCCCGAAGCCGCGGAAAAGTTGCTCCAAATGATCGCGAGCGAAGACGTGCCCGCCTGGAAGGCCACGCTGCTGCTGCTCACCCGCTCGTACGCTCCGAATCATCCGCGCGTGATCGAGGCCGCCCGCACCGCCGCGGGCGATGCCGATCCGATGGTCCGCTCCGCCGCCGCCCAAGTGCTCGCCACGGTCCCGGCCGAAGCGTCGCGACTGCGTCCGCTGTTGAACGACTCCTCCCGCCTGGTCCGCCTCGACGCCGCCTGGCCGTTGTCGGCGGAACTGCCGCCCGGCTCGCCCGCGCGCCAGGAACTCGATGCGTACCTCGCCGTCAGCGCCGACCAGCCCGCGGGCCGCATGCGCATCGGCCAGGACCTCTTCAACCGCGGCCGCGCCGCCGACGCCGAGCCGCACATGCGCAAGGCCGCCGAATGGGACCCGAACTCCGCCGGCATCCAGGACGCGCTCGGCATCGTGCTCAATGAACTCGGCAAGACGACCGAGGCGGCCGCCGCGCTCTGGCGGGCGGCGCAGTTGAACCCGACCGAAGCCGGCGCGGCGTTCAACGCCGCGCTCGCGTTTGCCGGCGCGGGCAAGTTGCCGGACGCCGAGTTCGCCCTGCGCGAGACTCTGCGGCGCAACGCCCGCTACGATCGCGCGTGGTACAATCTCGGGCTCCTCCTCGCCCAGACCGCCCGCGCCCCCGAGGCGGTCGCCGCGCTGCAACAGGCGGAGCAACTCGCGCCGACTGTCGCCGACTATCCTTACGCGCGCGCGACGATTCTCTGGCAACTCAACGACCGTCCCGCCGCCCAGGCCGCCGCCCGCCGCGCGCTCGAGATCGACCCCAGCCACGGCCCCTCGCGCGCCTTCCTGCAGCAGGCGGGTCGGTAGGCCACGTGGGCAGATCCTAACCCTGGGAGCGTCTAGCTCCAGCTCCCCTCGCCGTCGTAATGTGCCGAGCTGGAGCTCGGCGCTCCCAGGGTCGGAATCGTTCGATTGCGAGCCGTGCGGCAGAAAATCGCAAATGGTTCGGTAATTTCCGCCGGGTTCCCGCCCTCCCTTGCGACTCCGCGGCGAAAATCCGAAATCGCACCATGGTTTCTCGAGCCCGGACGCTGTAACAGTTTGCCGTGAGTTCGCTCGCCTTGGCGGCTCCCGCCCTGGCGCAGTCGTACCTCGTCTGGACCGGCCTCGGACCGAGCAGCCAGTGGACCTCCGCTGCCAACTGGCAGGGCGCCGTGGCTCCGGCCAATGACGGCACCGTCTCCGTGCAGTTTGGCGTTTCGAACCGGACCGTCGTGACGGTCGACTCGGCCCAGGATATCCTGGGACTGAAGTTCGACTATCCCGTCACCAACGACCTCCGGTATCGTTTCAACGGCAGCGCGACCACCCTCACGCTCGGCAGCGGCGCACTGGTCACCACGAACGCCGCGCCCGCCGGATCTCCGCCCG
>JBEIHL010000765.1:0-2593 GCA_040381375.1 Opitutaceae bacterium | reverse complement strand
GGGCGAGGCGGACATGGGACGGCGCGGAGCGATGCAAAAAACCTCGCGACGGGCGAGCGGGTTTCGGGGGACGCCGCCGGGTCCGGCGGCGGAGTTGGCCGCGAGTAAAATCCCGTGGGAACCGGGCCGGGAGCGTCAAGGGGCCGCAACCTCGGCCATGCGGGCGAAGAGCATTTCCTGCGTGAACGGCTTGCGGAGAATCACGACGCGCCTGAGCCCACGGACCCGATCGAAGACCTCCTGTTCGCTGAAGCCGCTGATGATGAGAGCCGGCACGGAATCATTGACGAGACGGATGGCATGCAGGGCTTCGATCCCGCCGAGGCCAGGCATCGTGAGATCGAGGAGGACGGCGGCGAAACGCTGGGGCTCGGCGCTGAACTGGCGAACCGCGTCGTTGCCGTCGATCGCCAGCGCAGTTTTGAAGCCACGGTGGCGCAACAGTGTGCTCGTGGCCTCGAGCACCCCGGGTTCGTCATCGGCAATCAGGACGGTGCCCGGGCTTTTTCTGTCCTGCGCCGCCAGGTTCGGGACGGAAAGCGCGTATGACGGTGTGGCCGTGCGGGACACCGGCAAATGGAGCCGGAAGGTCGAGCCGCGCCCCGGGCTGGAGTCGACGGTGAGCGCGCCGCGGTGCGTGCGCACGATGCCGAGCCCGGCGGCGAGCCCGAGGCCCCGCCCGGTGAACTTGGTGGTGAAGAAAGGCTCGAAGATCCGCCCCAGCGTGGCGGGGGTCATGCCGTGGCCCGTATCTGCCACCTCGATACACACGCAGTCGCCGACCGGCACGTCGAACGCATGGCACACGCCCGCCGTTGGGTCTGGCGGCGCCACTCGCGTGGCGATCCTGACCTCCCCGGAGCCGTCGCCGAGCGCTTCGGCCGCATTGGTCACGAGGCTCAGCAAGAGCTGGCGAAGCTGGGAAGCGTCCGCATCCACGAGAGGCAGCCGGTCGGCGAGGGTCAATTGCAGCCGGGCCTTCTTGCTCACCGCAGCCTGGATCAGGGGCATGGTGTCGTGAATCAGCGCTCCCGGATCGACGGGCTCCACCTGGAGGCGCCCCTTGCCCGCGTAGGCGAGCATCTGCCGGCAAAGGTCGGCCGCGCGGCGCGCCGCCGTCTCGATCTGCTCGAGCCGGGCATCGTTGCCTTCCGTCGTGTCCCGGACGAACGACGCATTCGCGAGGATCACCGTGAGCAGATTGTTGAAATCGTGGGCGATGCCGCCGGCGAGGACGCCGAGGCTTTCGAGCTTCTGCCTCTCGAGCATCTTGGCCTGCAGGTTTTCCCGCTCCTGCGCCGCGGTGTAGGTCTGTTGCAGGAGGAGATTCGAACGCCGGACCAGCGCCTGACTTTCGCGGAGGGCCGTTTCGGTCTGACGGCGAATCGCGAGTTCCTTTTGCAGTTGCTCTTCCTGCGCGCGGAGCCGGCGCGCTTGCTCGGCCCACTGGTGAAACATCCACCGCTGCCACCACAGGACGACGCCCACGCCGAGGACAACGAAAACGCTCAGGACCAAAGTGGGCAGGACCGGAGACCCCAGATTGCTTCCGGCGTCCGTCCGGGCAGGGAGTGTCGAGTCCACCGCGGCCCGCGCCGAAACCGCGGACGCCGCCATGCCGCCGAGAATTACTTTGATCCGAAGCCGCGCCGGTTTACACCAGCGCCTCTCGGCTATGTGGATCAATTTTAACAACCGGTTCATGTCGGAAGGCGGCGGACGATGGAGTAACGCTGCGGGCTGCGAGGGAGGAGCCAGAATTTGAGATCCCCGTTGCGCCTGGTTTTCCTCGGCTCCGATGTAATTGCCCTGCCGATACTTGATTGGCTGGCCGCAGAGGGTGCGGATGTTGCGGAGGTGGTAGGCGTATTTACGCAGCCGGACCGGCCGACGGGACGAGGGCAGCAGGTTCGGGCCAATCCGATCAAACTTTGGGCCGAGGCGCGCGCATTGCCGGTGCTGCAGCCGGCGAAGCTTTCGGAGGAGGTCCGATTGCAGCTCGCGGCCCTGCAAGCCGATGTCGGTCTGGTCATGGCGTACGGGCATATCCTGCGCGATGACTTCATGGGCACGCCCCGACTTGGGATGCTGAATTTGCACACCTCGCTGCTGCCCAAATTTCGCGGCGCGTCGCCGATTCAGTCCGCGATCGCGAGCGGCGAGGTTGCGACCGGGGTGACGCTCATGCGGATCGTCCGGCGGCTGGATGCCGGGCCGGTGGCGGACGTCGAGGGCGTGGCGATCGATGCCCTCGATACGGCAGTGGAGGTCGAATCGAAACTCGGCGCGGCGGGTGTCCCGCTCGTGCGCCGGGCGCTGCCGCGATTGGCCGAGGGCACGTTGGAGTTCACGCCGCAGGACGACGCGGCCGCGACCTACTGCCGGAAGCTCGCCAAGGATGACGGCTCGCTCGATCTCACGGCGCCGGCTCGGGTGCTGGCGGCGCGGATCAACGGACTTTTCCCCTGGCCCGGCTGCACGATCGAGATCGCCGGTCAGGTCGTGAAACTTGGGCTCGCCGACGTTTCAACGACCGCAGCATCAGGCGCGACTCCGGGCGAGGTGCTTGGCCACGATGCCGACGGCCTGCTGG
>JBEIHL010000764.1:0-2595 GCA_040381375.1 Opitutaceae bacterium | reverse complement strand
GCCGCGGCCAGCACCAGCACGGGCCGCAACCGCTTGCCGCCGGCCTCGAGGGAGTAGCGCATGGCGGTGTGGAGCCGGGTGGGGCGGGTGGTGGCGGCGGGCACGTGCAGGTCCAGGCCGCGTTCCACGCGGGCGATCTGACGCTTGAGTTCGGCCGGAAAGTCCATTCCGGGAGCCAGTAGCGCGGCGACGGATCGGGCCGGCAAAGAAAAAATTTGCGAAGAATGGCCGATTGCACTCCGCACTCGCCAATCCGGGATGCCGTTCCCATAAACCGAAACGTTTCCCGATATGCCGACTTACGAGTACGCCTGCCAGAAATGTGGTCATCAATTCGAGCAGTTTCAGTCGATGCGCGACGAACCGCTCAAGAAATGCCCGCAGTGCAAGAAATCGGCGCTCAAGCGGCTGGTGGGTGGGGGCGCCGGGCTTATTTTCAAGGGTACCGGTTTTTATATCACCGACTACAAGAACAAGGGCTCGGGAAAGAAGGAGGGCGGTGAGAGCAAGTCCTCCGACTCGAAGCCCGCGGAAACGAAACCGGCGGCCGGCAAGACCGACTCCGCCAAGAAATGACCCTCCTATGAGCGCCAAACTGAACCGCACCGCCTACGGGCCCGGCTGGATCGAAGTCATCCTCGGCGCACTGCTCAGCCTGATTCTCGGGGTCGTGGTGGGCGCGGCCTTGTTGGTCGCCCGTCCGGTCATCACGGCCAAGGATACGCCCAAGGAAGCCGATCGCGACCCCAAGGCCGTGTACTTCGTGCAGGGCGCGCGCGATCCGTCGAAGAGCCGGTCGGCGCTCGCCAAGCGCAAGGCGTTCGGCGAAGGGCAGTCCGTGACGCTGGCCGAAGACGAACTCAACGCGCTGGCCGCGCTGTCGCCCAATGTCCTGGCGAGTCCCGGGGCGGAGACTCCGCCACCCGCGCCGAAGAAAGCGGACGCCGCCAAGCCGGCGGAGAGCGCCGCGCCGACCGTTTCCTCCGGCGCACTGAATTTCCGGATGCGGGACGGGAAGCTCCAGGTTTCGGTACCCATGACGATCGACGTGCTGGGGCTCGCCCCCAAGGTCATCGTGCAGGCCAACGGCACCTTCGTGAAGGCGGACCGCGGCTACACTTTCGAGCCCGAGACGATCCACGTCGGCTCGCTGCCGCTGCACCGGCTGCCGTTCGCGACGGGCTTTGGCCGGGAAAAATTGCTTTCGAATCTCTCCATCCCGGACGACGTCGCCGCGTCATGGGCGAAGCTCGCGAGCGTAGCCATCGAGGGCAATACGCTGAAACTCACGATGCCGTGAGTCCGGAGGCCGCCACGGCGGCCCGGACCGTCTCGCGTCATCACGCCAGGACTGCCCCCGGTGAGACTTGTCGCCGTCTGCCTGTTCACCGCCTTGGCCGCGTGCCGGACGGATGCCGCCGAGCCCGCCGTGGTCATGATGCAGAGTGCGCCCGGTCGTTTCGAGGTCGCCGCGCTCGATCCCACCGGGGCGCACGCGATCGTGGCGGAAGCGGAGGAAGCGTGGCGCGTGCTCGCTGGCCCGCTGGGTTTGCCGGGATCGTTCGTTTCTCCCGTCTACGTGCGGGTGGAGCCGGAGCCGGCCCGCGCGGACACGCCGCGCCCCGGCCCGCCGTTTCGCGTGGCGGTCGAAGCCGGCGGACTGGTGTCCGTGCGCCTCCGTCACGATGCACTGACCCCGGCCAACGTGCGCCGGGCGCTCATCCAGGGTCTGCTGCTGCGCGTCGCGGTGGCGCGGCACGGCGTCAGGCCTCACTTGACGGCTCCCCTCTGGCTGGAATTGGGCTGTCTCGGTTGGTGGCGCACGCGCGCCGATGGCGCCCAACTCGACGCCTTGAAGCAGGCGGTCGGGCGCGAGCCGCCGCCCTCGATCGGAGCGCTGCTGCTCTGGCAACGCGGCGGCGAGGAGTCGAGGGCGTGGTCCGACGCCGCGACGTGGCTGCTGACGTTCCTGCAGGCGGAGTCCGGCACCGGGCGGGAGTGGCCGACGCTGCTCGGGCGCTTGCTGGCGGGCGACGATCCGCTGATCGCCCTGGTGCAAACCTATCCGGGCCGCTTTCGCGATCCGGTCGACCGCGAGCTTTGGTGGCAGACCGGGTTTCACCAAGCCCGCCGGGTGCGGTCGCTTCCCGTGCTCGAGGCCGCTGAGTCGCGGGCGCAACTCGGTGCCCTCGCGCGTTTCGTGGCGGCGGGCGCGGACGAGCGCACCGACCGTGTCGTGCCGGTGCGTGAGCTGATGGCGCGAGTGGGCGAGCCCCTCGTCGGCGTGGAGGTCGCCCGCCGCGGGGAGCAACTCGCGCGACTGATATCGTCGTTGCATCCGTTCTATCGCAACGCCGGCCTGTCGCTCGCGGAGGTTTTCGCGGCGCGCGCGGTCCAAACGGCGAAGCTGGCCGAGCTGGTCGCAGCGTTCGAGGCGGACTGGCGCAGCGCGGTCGAACTCGAGCAGGCCACCGCGGCGGCGCTGGATCGTCTGGAAGCGCGGTAAAGAGCCTCGCCACCGCGTGCTTGCTAACCGCGTCACCGGGTCGCGAAGCTCCCGCGCGTGTCCCGCAGCTTCAAGAATATCAGCGTGGT
>JBEIHL010000763.1:0-2598 GCA_040381375.1 Opitutaceae bacterium | reverse complement strand
GTCCATCGGCGCTCGCTGGTGCACTTCCGGCTGATCAGCGCGCAGCTCCGAAGCCTCGTCGGCGCGGTGGTGATGATGCTGTTCTCCCAACGCTGGTCCGCCCTCGGCGGCAACGCCCTCACACACGCCTTCGGCTGGTGGTTCATCTTTTCCGCCCTCAATCTCCACTTCAGTGGCGCCAGCTTCACGCTGACGCGCCTGACCGACCTAGGCTTGGGCGCCTGGCGCCGCCGGCTCCTCGTGCTGGGGTTAATCGCCGGCGTTTTCATCGCCGCGATGCTGCGGCTGCCGTCCGAGCTGCCGTCGCCGCCCCTAGGCACCGGCATCGATCTGCCGGCAGCGACCGAATGGCTGGTGGCGCTCACGACCACGGCGCCCTTGAGCTGGCTGCTCGCGCCGTTCCAGCTCGTGGCGGCCCCGTTCCTGGCGGTGGATCTCCGGGGATTTTTCCTCGCCCTGGGGCCGACCATCGCGGTGCTGACGCTGCACTACCTCTGGGTCGTCAGGTCGGCGGTGGCATTCGAGGATGCCGCCGTGGACTACGCTCAAAAACGCGGGGCGCGGCTGGCGGCCTGGCGCAACGGCGGACGCCGGCCGGACGACACGTTTACGAAGGGGCGGGCGGCTCCGTTTCGACTCACCGACGCCGGCCGGCCCGAGCTCGCGTTTCTCTGGAAAAACCTGCTCTCGACCTGGCCGTACTTTACCCTGCGGGTCTGGGCGATTGCCGCCCTGGTGGTCGCGGGGGCGGGAATCTGGGTGCGCCGCAACCCGGAAATCCAACTGCTCGCCTCCACGGCCGGCGGGGTCGCGCTCATTTTCTCCACCTACGTCCTGATCGCCGGCCCTCAGTTTGCCCGCCAGGACATCCGCAGCGACCTGATTCACGCCGACCTCCTCAAGACCTACCCGCTTCCCGGCTGGCAGATCGTGCTCGGCGAACTGCTCGCTCCGACGGTCATCCTGACCGGCGTGCTGTGGCTCACTCTGCTCACTGCGGTGGTGACCCTGCAACCCGTGGGACTCGGACTCACCTGGCTCACGCCGTCGCTCCGGCTCGCGGCCGGCCTCGGCCTCGCCGTAGTCGCCCCGGTCATGGTGGCGCTGCAACTCCTGGTGCCCAACGCCGCGGCCCTGCTGTTTCCCGGCTGGTTCCAGATGAGCCGGACCCGCGGCGGCGGTCCCGAGGTGATCGGCCAGCGCATGATCTTCTTCTTTGCCCAGGTTCTCACGATGCTTTGCGCGTTGGTGCCGGCGATTCTGATGGGCGGCGCGGTTATTCTGATGCTGCACTGGATCATCGGCCTGACCGCCGCAGTGGTCTGCGCGTCTCTCGCGGTGTTGGTCGTTCTCGCCGTCGAAGTCTGGGCGGGCGTCCACTGGCTGGGCACCCGTTTCGAGACTCTCGACCTTTCCGCCGATCTTCGCCCGTAATCGCTGTCATGGAGCCGGACCGTCTCATCGCCATCGCCGCCGACACCGTGGGCGCAGCCCAGCGCCGGCTGCCCCCGGAAATTCGGGCCCTTGCCCGGGACGTCGCCGTGCACTACGAGCAGATGGCCGGACCGGACCTGCTCGCCGAGGGCTTCGAACCCGACATCCTCGGGCTGTTTTCCGGCGCATCCCACGGTTCCGAATTTTCGCAGGACACGACCACGCCACCCCAGATCCTGCTTTTCATCGCCAGCCTTTGGGATTTCGCGGAGGGCGACCTCGATGTATTTCGCGAGGAAGTACGGGTAACATACCTGCACGAACTCGGTCACTACCTGGGTTGGGGTGAAGATGAACTCGCGGCCCGCGGACTCGACTGAGCCCGGGAACCTTGACCAACGCAGGCGTACACACTCCACGCTTCCCAATCGCGCCGCGGCCTGCCTACACTGTCCCTTGTTTTGACCTTTCGCACTGTCATGAAGAAACTCCTGTTCCTATCGCTGCTTGCGCTCTTCGGCGCCACCTTTGCTCGGGCTGAGGCCTCCCGGTCCGAGCTCGTGACCCGGCTCGAAACCTGCGAGGCGATCCTCCGGGAGTTTCAGCAGAAGCCGGAACTCGCGATCCCCGCCAACGTTTGGCAGCGCGCCAAGGGCCTGCTGATCATCAATCAGTTCAAGGCGGGTATTTTGCTCGGCGTGCAGGACGGCTGGGGCGTCTTGATGGTCAAGAAGCCGGATGGGCGCTGGAGCCTGCCGGTCCTGATCAACGCCGGCGAGGCCAGCATCGGCCTGCAACTCGGCGCCAAGTCGCAGGAGAGTGTTTACATCATCACCGACGAAGCGACGCCGCGGAAACTCTTCGCCAACCGGGTCAATATCGGCGTCGACGCCAAGGCCGTGGCCGGTCCCAAGGCCGCCGAAAGCGAGCGCAACAACCAGGAAATCTACAAGGCCCCGCTGCTCGCCTATACGAAGTCGGTGGGACTATTCGCCGGGGCCACGATCAAGGCCGGCCACATCTCGCGCAACGACGAGGCCAACTTCACGCTGTACAACACGCGTTACACGTTGCCCGAGCTGCTTTACAGCGACTGGGTCAAGCCGCCCGCGGAAGTGCAACCGCTGATGGCGTTCGTACAGAAGCTCGCGCCGTGACGCGCGC
>JBEIHL010000762.1:0-2608 GCA_040381375.1 Opitutaceae bacterium | reverse complement strand
GCGCCGACGCCCGACATGGATGGCGCCTCGATCGGTGGCACCGTGAACCTCGTCACGAAGAGCCCCTTCGACAGCAAGCAAGGCCGCCTCTTCACCTACACCGTGGGCCTGACCACCCAGCCGTCCTACGCCGGTCCGGTCGAGGCGAAGTGGAAGCAGCCGATCAAGGGTTTCGGCCCCTCGGTGAACTTCAACTACTCCGACGTTTTCGGAGAGAAGCGCAACTGGGGTATCAGCCTCACGGGTACGGTGCACAGCCAGCCGGCGGGCGGCGCGCTCATCCTGAGCAGCTACGAGCGTCGCAACGAACCCGGCCCGGCTTTCACCAACAGCCACACCCGCTACATCGTCAACGGCGCCACCCGGTCCCGCATCGCGACCGGCGCCAAGATCATGTACAAGTGGAGCGAGAACACGACGATCTCGGTCAACAACGTTTTCAACTTCTTCCACGAAAACAACGACACGCGCTTCCACCAGCTCAATTCCGCGGTCACGACCAGCGCGTCGCTCCCCAACCTGCTGGCCACGGTCGACGGCAACGGCAACCGCACCGGTGGCGGCTTCGTGAAGCCCGGCTACACCTCCACCCTCACGCAGATCTTCGCCAACAGCGTCGAACCGGCCACCCCCGGACCGGGCACGCGTGATGTCGCCTACTACACCTCCCGCTGGACGAACCTCGGCGGCCTGGCGTCGCTCAACGTCTCGTCGAACGACAAGTCCGGCCGCACCTACGTCTTCGCCCCGAGCGTCCGTCACCGCTGGCCCGGGCTGCAGATCGACTACAGCCTGTCCTATTCCGATTCGGCCACGTACTACGACGTGATTCACGAAAACGACAAGTACAGCGCCCGGCCGACCGGCAATGCCTACCTCGAGATTCCCAACGTCGGCTTCACGGTAGACCGGTCGCGCGACATCAACATCCCGACGGTCCGCCAGACCGAGGGCGCTGACTGGCAGAACTTCAGCAACTACAGCCGGCTCCGCATCGATCAGAACGACCAGCGTGGCTACGATCGCGTTTACTTCGGCAATTTCGACCTGAAGAAAGACCTCGCGCTGCAGATGCCGACGTTCGTCAAGACCGGCGCCGTCATCAAGCGCCAGACCCGTCTGCTCTGGACGGATCCGCACCGGTACTTCTACACGGGGCCGGACGGCCTTCTGAACACGGCTGACGACAGCGTGGGCATCAATGCATTCAACGCCTTCCCGAAGAATCGCACCTGGGACGAGCGGGAGTACTACGCCGAGCGTGGCGGCGTCCCGCCGTGGGTCGACGCCTACAAGGTCGCCGCCCACCGCCGCGACAATCCGAGACTCTGGAAGGAAGACGTCGAGATCTTCTCCCGTCAGCGCCTCACCTCCGAACAGGAGATCGAGGAGCAGATCGTCGCCGCGTATGCCATGGCGAACACGCGCCTGACCCGCACCTTCTCGGTGCTTTACGGCGTCCGCATGGAGGACACGCGCGTCGAGGGCGAGGGACCGTTCAACTTCGTCTCGCCCGCCGAGGCCGCGCGCCGCGCCGCCTGGGTCGGACCGGTCACCGACGCGGAAATCACCCGCCGGAACGTCGAGCAGTACGGCCGGCGTGCCACGAACAGCGGCAAGTACCGGTTCTTCCTGCCGGGTGTGCACCTGAAGTACCAGCCGACCAACAACCTCGTTTCGCGCCTGAGTTGGTCCACCGGCGTCGGCCGGCCTCCGTTCGGCAACATCATCCCGAACACGACGGTCAACGACGCGGCCCAGACCCTCTCGCTCTCCAATCCGAACCTGAAGCCGCAATACGCCCGCAATTGGGACGTCAGCGCGGAGTACTACTTCAATCCCCAGGGCATGATCTCAATCGGCGCCTTCCAAAAGAAGATCGCGGACTACATCCAGTCCGACAGCAGCCAGATCGTGCCGACGGGCCAGAACAACGGCTTCGACGGCCAGTACGCCGGCTACCGGATCTCGACCACCATCAACAGCGGCTGGGCGCAGATCCGCGGCGTGGAATTCAATTACCAGCAGCAGCTCGTCTTCCTCCCCGGTTGGGCGCGTGGGTTCGGCGTTCAGGCCAACGTGACCAAGCTCTGGACCAAGGGCAACAACTCAGCCTTCATCACTGGTCCGGGCAGCAGCGCGGGCGGCACGCTCGCGGGCTTCCTCGACCTCTCCGGCAATCTGGGTCTGAGCTATCGTGGCTACGGCCTTGACCTGCGCCTGCAGGCCGTGCACCGCGGTGAGTACCTGATCTCGAACTCGATCACTCCGGCGCTCGTGACCTGGCAGAAGGCCAAGACCACCTGGTCCTGGAAGTCTCGCTACGCCTTCTCGCCCCGCCTGAGCGTGTTCTGCGACCTCGAGAACTTCACGTCGGTGTTGCTCGACGAGCGCTACGCCGCCTACGAGGATCGTCCGAACCAATGGCGCACCTTCCACACGAAGGTCGTGTTCGGCATCACGGGCCGGCTCTGATCCCACGGTGTCCTTTCGACCGCCGCATCCCTCGGGGTGCGGCGGTTTTTTTGTGGGGTGACGATTGTGACGGATCGATTGTAGGAGCGGGGGTTAGCCCCGCCCGGTAATGAGCCCCGGGCGGGGGGCGGGG
>JBEIHL010000761.1:0-2610 GCA_040381375.1 Opitutaceae bacterium | reverse complement strand
GCCCGCTGGCTAACATTTGTATGGCCACCTCAGTCATCTTGCTGGAAGTGCTACACAGAACATGGCCAACTCAGTTCGGCATTGTTCAGACGCGGACGCCCTCGACGCCGGACGCGCCAGCGCGGTGCTGGCGGCGAGCCTTTTTCACTTCGGCACCCTCACCATTCCGCAGGTGAAGGATTACTTGAATTCACACGGCGTGCCGGTGCGGCGCTGACGGTCGCCCCACTCGCTTACGACGGGATCGCAGTCGCAGGCGCGGGATCCGCAGCCGGCTCCTCCGGCGACGGCACCGCTGCATCCGGCCCAACCTCGGGCGCCTTCGGCTTGGGAGAACCAACGAGCACGCTCAACTGCTGCTGGACCGCGACGAAGAATTCCGGCGTCAGTTCCCCCGCCGGCACCTCGAACATCGCCTTGGTCCGCGCATGCTCGAAACGATTCCGCAAGCCGTCCGCGGAACGTCCGCGTGGCTTCAGGATTCGCTTCCGCTCGAGCATCAAGGCGAGGAACTGCACGAGGCGGGTGTTTTCCGGCGTCGGCTCCGTGGTCGGATCCGCCAGTGCGACAAAGAGATTCTCGGCCGTCAGCTTGAGGGCGCGGTCGGCATTCTCGCCCGCCCGACGCGGCTTGAAGATGTGCACCCACCGGCAGGCCACGACGCCGTCAGCGACATAACGTGCGAGGTGAGTCTCGAGCACATCGTGACGAAAGATCTCCATCGCCGCACCCATGCGTACGAGGTGGCTGGCGACGCGCGCGCCGTCCACGAACGTTTCGCCCGAAACGAAGCAGGTCGTCGCGAGCGGCTGAAGGTGCATTTCCATGGCTTTCTTGTTTACTCCCGTGCAACGCGGAAGCTAGCACTTTTCCGTCGTTCGCCGGCTGTACCGGGTTCGTTTTAATTTCCATGACCATGCCCGCTCCGACTCACGCCGTGCCCGACGACACGCTGTTGCTGTGCGTGGACATGCAGCCCCGGTTCGTGGCGGCCGTGGAACAGGGCGAACGAATCCGCCGCCGCTGTGAGTTCGCGCTCGCGGCCGCCGCGGGGATCGGGCTCCCGATCGCGTTTTCCGAGCAGGTCCCCGACAAGCTCGGCCGCACCGCGCCCGAACTGCTCGCGGTCGCTCCCACCGCTCCGGCTTGGGGCAAGTCCACCTTCAGCGCCCTCGCCGACCCGGCCATTCGCCGGGCCCTGGACGATCGGTCAGTACGGCACTTGTTGATTTGCGGGATCGAGACCCCGGTCTGCATCTACCAAACCTCGCTCGACGCCGTGGCCGACGGCATGCAGGTCACCGTGTTGAGCGACGCGGTGGGCGCCCGCCGGCGCGACGATGCCGCGGTCTGCCTCGCCGCACTCGGGCGCGCTGGCGTTCACGTCCTCCCTGCAGAAACGGTATTTTACGCCTTGCTGCGCGACGTTTCCCATCCGTTCTTCCGCGAGTACACCCGGCTCGTCCGCAGCCACCACGAAGCGGCCTCCGCGTAGCTCCCTCCGTTATGTCCGAAGAAATTCCGGTCTACCTTGTCCGCGACCTCAAGGCCTTCGACGCCGGTTCCACCGGACGTCCATTCTCCAGCGTGCTGGTGGTGAAGAAGCTCGCGGCCAAGACCGCGTCGAACGGCAACACTTTCTACAGCCTCGAATTCGGCGACCGCACCGGCTCCTTCACCTGTACGGTCTTCAACGACAGCCCGGTGTTCGAAGTCCTCAAGGCCGCCGGCGAAGGCGCGGTCGTGCGCCTCGAGGGCAAGATCGACTTCTACCAAGGCCGTCTGTCGCCCCGCCTCAACAAGGCCTCCGCGCTGCCCGAGTCGGAACTCAGTGCGCCCGGGCTCCTGGACAACCTGGTCGAAACACCACCCGAGGACGGCGTCGCGCTCTGGCAGGAATTCGAAGGTTTCATCGGCGCCATCGGCCACGACGAATTGCGGATGACGGTGCGGGGAGTGTTCGACGAGATCGGGGAGACGTTCCGCTGGTCGCCCGCGGCCGTCGCCATGCATCACGCCTACCGGCACGGCCTGCTCGAGCACACCGTGCACATGGCGCGCGCCTGCCGGGCGCTCCTGCCCCTCTACACCGAGGTCGACGCCGATCTCGCGCTGGCCGGTATCCTGTTACACGATACAGGCAAGGCCATCGAGTACGAAGGCACCCTCGCGACTCGCCGGAGTCGGCGCGGCATTCTCCAAGGCCACGTCGTGCTCGGCTACCAACTCGCCCGCAAGCACGGCATCAAGGCCCGGCTCGACGCCGACCGGCTCGAGCGGCTCGAGCACATCATCCTCTCGCACCAGGGAGAGCCCGAGTGGGGCGCCGCCGTCTATGCCGCCACGCCCGAGGCGGTCTTCGTTTCGATGATCGATAATCTCGATGCCAAGATGGGCATGGTGCAGCGCGCGCTCCGGCAGGCGGCCGGCACCGATGAGTTTTCCGAGCGGCTGCCGGGGCTGAGTTCGCAATTGCTGACGCGGAAGCTTGGCGGGCCGCCCGGCGAAACCTGAGTCGGGTCGCTGGGAGCGCGGACGGCCGCGGTAGCGTTAGGAAAAAGCGGGCGGGGGCGTACGCGCGCCCCGGCGGTGGGACACCGCACCGCGTGC
>JBEIHL010000760.1:0-2621 GCA_040381375.1 Opitutaceae bacterium | reverse complement strand
TCGCTCGAGGTGGTGCCGGGCACGGTCACGACGATGGTCAAGGCCCTCGCCGACGAAGGCCTGGTGGATCACCTGCCGCGGCAGGGGGTGCGATTGCCGGCGGCCGGCCGGCGGATGGCGCTGAACGTCCTGCGCAAGCACCGGCTGGTGGAGACCTTCCTGGTGAACGTGCTCAAGATGGACTGGTCCCGCGTGCATGAGGAGGCCGAACGACTGGAACACGCGATCTCCGATGAAGTGCTCGACCGGCTCGATGCGCTCCTCGGCCATCCAACCGTGGATCCGCATGGCGATCCGATCCCGAGCCGGCATGGCAAGTTGAGTTCGCAGGTCTATGCGACGCTCGCCACCTGCGTGACCGAGCGTCCGCTGCGCATAGTCCGGGTGACCGAGCAATCGGAGGAGTTCCTGCGTTTCGCAGAGCAGAACGGCCTGCAACCCGGCACCGCGGTGAAGGTCACGGATCGCAATCTCACCGCCGGCCTGGTCACGCTGCGCAAAGGGGCGGGCCGGCCGATCGCGCTCAGCGTCGCCGCCGCTGGAAAAATTCTGGTCGAGCCGGAGAAGTGACGGTCACCAGTCCCAGTTCACCCGCAGCACGTGCGTCCAGGCCGCCGCCCGGCGGTTGAGTCCGCGCTGCAGTTCGTAGTCCAACTGCAGGCGCCGGGTGACCTGGAGCAGCGCGCCTACCCCAAGCGTGCCGGCGGTGTTCGAGGCGCCGGTGGAGGCAGCCTGGAGCGTCGTCTCGCCGTACAACGCCAGGGCGCGCGTGAGGTTGCGCTGCAGGTAGCCCGTCGCGAGCCAGCGGGAATCGTAGCCGTTCTCGGCGTCGTTGCGCACGACGTCCCAGCGAAACATCGCGCCCGACACCACTCCGCCCGGGAGGCCGGCGGCCCACGGCACGATCACGCCGCCTTCGACGGCATCGGTGCCCACCGCACCGCTGCCCGCCGGCAGCTTCACGTAGGGCATGACCGCGAGGCCGGCCCCGCGTTTGGCGTCGCGCCAGACCGTCCATTTCATCCGCATCGAGAGATCGCCGAGTCCCGAACTCGAGTCGCGGCTGCCGCGGTACTCCACGCGTTCGCCCAGGAACAGGTCGGCACCGATCTGCACATCGACGGCCTCGGCCAGGCCCGCGGTGACAAACGTCGAAGCGACCGCGAGGGCGTTGTAGGTTGCTCCGGTCCCGTCCTCCCGGTCGAGCGACAGCCGCAGGCCGTCCATCTCCATCCGCAGGCTGCCCGGCGCCACGGTGAACGGCGACTCGGTCACCTGCGCGGCGAGGCGAGTCAGGGTCAGCGCCACGCAAGCCGCGACTGTCAGCCCGAGCGATCTGGCCTTCCGAATGGTCATGGGGCGGGAGTGAAGTGACCGGTCCGACGGCGGCGCGAGCCAAAACACGCCGCGCCCGTTTCCCCCTTGCCCGCGGGCGCGCGGGCCACGCACACTCCGCCGCGATGTCGCATTCCCTGGCGCGCTTCGTGTTCCTCTTCACGGCGCTATTCTTCGCCGCGTTCTTCATCTGGCCGGTCCTGCAGATCCTGCAGGGCGGGTTTGTCGACGCCGACGGCAAGCTGACGTTCGCGTACCTCGGCGCGCTGCTCTCGGATCCGGTTTATCTGGGCGGCCTGCGCAATTCCCTGCTGCTGGCGTGCGCCACGACGACGCTGGCCCTGCTCATTGCGTTGCCGCTGGCGGTGGTGAGCGACCGGTACCTGTTTCCCGCGAAGAGCCTGCTCGGGTCGCTCGTGCTCGTGCCGATGATTTTGCCGCCTTTCGTCGGCGCGATCGGGATCAAGCAGATCTTCGGGCAGTACGGCGCGTTCAACGCCCTGCTCCATCACCTCGGCCTGCTCGCGCCGGGAGCAACGATCGACTGGTTCGCGGCGAATCAGTTCTGGGGCATCGCCGTCGTGCAGGCGCTGTCGCTCTACCCCATCATCTACCTCAACGCGGTCGCAGCCCTCGCCAACATCGACCCCGCGATGGAGGAAGCAGCGCAAAATCTCGGCTGCACCGGCCTGCGCCGGTTCGTGAAGGTCACGCTGCCGCTGATCCGCCCCGGACTTTTCGCCGGCGGCACGATCGTGTTCATCTGGGCATTCACCGAACTCGGCACGCCGCTGATCTTCGACTACGACCGCGTGACGAGCGTGCAGATTTACCATGGGCTGAAGGATATCGGGGCGAACCCCTTCCCCTTCGCGCTCGTCGCGGTAATGCTCGCCTGCTCCGTCGCACTCTATGCGTTGAGCAAGACCCTGTTTGGCCGCCAGACTTATGCGATGATGGCCAAGGCAACGTCGTCGGGCGGTCCCCGCCCCCTGTCACTCGCGCGCGGCCTGTTGTGCACGGCGTGCTTCGGCGGCGTGACGTTCCTCGCCGTCCTGCCGCATCTGGGGGTGATTCTCGTGGCCTTCTCGCAGGACTGGTACGGGACGGTGGTGCCGCATGATTACACGCTCGGGAATTTCGAGCTCGCGCTGGGACACGATCTCACGGTGCCCGCGATCGCGAACAGCCTGCGCTTCGCCAGCATTTCCACCGTGGTCGACCTCGTGCTGGGAGTCGCGATCGCATACGTCGTCGTGCGCAGCAAGATCGCGGGCCGCCAGCTC
>JBEIHL010000759.1:0-2624 GCA_040381375.1 Opitutaceae bacterium | reverse complement strand
GTTCGTCGATGAACAGAATGATCCTGCCTTCGCTCTGCTTGATCTCCGCGAGCACGGCCTTCAGCCGCTCCTCAAATTCGCCCCGATACTTCGCACCGGCCACGAGCGCGCCCATGTCGAGCGAGAAGATCGACTTGTCCTTCAACCCTTCAGGCACGTCGCCGCGCAGGATGCGCTGGGCGAGGCCTTCCACGATGGCCGTCTTGCCGACGCCCGGCTCGCCGATCAGCACCGGATTGTTCTTCGTCTTGCGGGAGAGAATTCGGATGGTCCGGCGGATCTCATCATCGCGCCCAATGACCGGATCCAGCTTTCCCTTCCGCGCCAGCGCCACCAAGTCGATGCCGTATTTCTCCAGCGCCTGGTAGGTGACTTCCGGATTGTCCGTCGTGACGCGCTGCGCCCCCCGCACATCCTTCAGCACCCCGAGTACTTTCGCCCGGTCGAGGCCGAAGCTCTTGAGCAGTTTCCTTAGCGATTCGGGTTTCGCCACGTCGAGCAGCCCGAGAAACAGATGCTCCACCGAAACGAATTCGTCCTTCAGTTTTCCAGCCTCCTCTTCGGCCCGCGTCAGCACTTCATTCACCGCCTGGGTCACGTAGACCTTCGACGTATCCACGGCCCCGCTGACCTTGGGCAGTCGCTCCAGTTCGCGCTCCACCGCGAGTTGCATGGCCCCCGGACCAACGTTCATCTTCTCCAGCAGACCCGGAACGATGCCGCTTTCCTGGGTCAGCAGGGCAGCAAGCAAGTGCCATGTCTCGACCTCGTTGTTGGAGAGGCGCCGGGCAATGTTTTGCGCCTCTGTTACCGCCTGACGCGACATTTGGGTGAGTTTGGCGAAATCCATGATACCAACCCCTCCGCATGTGCCGCGCCAAACCATCGCTCGCATTTTCCCGGGCAAACGGTTGCGCCACGTGTGACAGGACCTGCCAAGATGTCGCGGCGCCGTGCCATTGTGGCCACGGTAAAGCGCTCCTCATGGGGACGCGGCGCCATCGCCGCGTTTGCCCGCGAACTCTGCGGCGAGGGCGCCGCGGCTCCAGTTACGCCCGCACGTATTGGCGCCTGGCCTACTCGCCGTTACGATTCCACTCCTCGGCCTGTTTCAGTCCGAGAAGCACCAGTTCCGGCACGACGTCATCGAACAGGCATTCGGGCTCGAGTAGACGCGCGAATCCACCCGTGCCGATGACGCTCACCGGGGCGGCGCCGAACACCTCGCGCTTCAGTTCGTCGACCAGTCGCCGGATGGCGCCGGCATGGCCGAAATAGACTCCGGATTGAATGCTCTCGATCGTCGAGCGCCCCAACGCGGTCGTCGGTCGGGCGATCTCGACGGAGGGCAGTTTCGCGGTCCGCCCGGCCAGGGTGTCGACCGAAATTCCCACCCCGGGGAGAATCGCCCCCCCCAGGTAGTCCCCCGCGGCCGTGACGACATCCAGCGTCGTGGCGGTTCCACAATCCGCCACGATCACGTTGCTCGCCGGCCTCAGCAGCGCCGCGCCGATCGCGCCTGCAATTCGATCCGCGCCGACTTCATGCGGATTCCGATACTTCACCTTGAGGCCCGTCTTCACGCCTGCCTGCAGCACGAACGGATCGCACTTGAAGTACTTCACACACGCACTGCGCACGGGATGCAGCGCCTGCGGCACCACCGAACAGATGGCCACCCGGTGAACCGCGCGTGGATCGAGGCCGTTTTCGCGCAGCACTGCGGCGAAGAAAACCCCAAACTCATCCGACGATCCCAAAGGATGCGTGGTCTTCCTAAACTGCAGCCGCCAGCCGCCGTCAAAAACGCCGCCGTGGATCTGGGAGTTGCCGATATCGAGACAGAGAAGCATGGAGAAAACGGAAGCTGCGAGACCGGTTCAGCGACTCAAGGCGGCTGTGGAAGGGACGCCGCTACGGCCGCCTCGATCGCGCGAACAATTTCATCCGGCTCCGCGAGCCTCCCTTCACCCGTTTCTCCACACGCCGTGCGCCCCTCACCCACGTCGGCGAATCGAACGCCCCAGGCGCGCAGCGTCCGGACCGAAGCCACGGTCGCCGGGTGCCGCCACATGGCGGGATTCATCGCCGGCGCGACCAGCAGCGGTCGGCTCCAATCGTGCGCGAGCAGGAGCGCCCCCGCGAGGTCGTCGCCAAGCCCGGCAGCCATTCGATTCAAGCGGTCGGCCGTCGCCGGGCACACCACCGTCACATCGGCCCAGCGCGCCAGAGAGATGTGCTCCAACGCACGACCCTCCGCGAAGAGATCGGTCGCGACCTTCTCCCCGCTCAGACCCTCGAGCGTCGCCGTTCCGACAAAACGCAGCGCCGACGCTGTGGCGACTGGCCGCACGCGATGACCGCGCTGCACCAATTGCGAAATCACCTCGCACGCCTTGTAGCAGGCGATCGAGCCGGACAAGATAATGAGAATGTTAGAGCCGGACATTGTCGATTAAGCGCACCCCGTCGACCCGCACTGCGCCCAAACGCACGCCGTCGCAATCCTCGACGTAATCGACCTCGAACCCACGCACGCGCAGGTAAGCGGCCGCGGCGGCGGCATCTCGCGCCGTCCGCAACGCTCGGGGAAATTCCGCCGCGTGCTTGCGCCCGAGCTCGGT
>JBEIHL010000758.1:0-2626 GCA_040381375.1 Opitutaceae bacterium | reverse complement strand
TTGGAGTTGAACCGCACGAAGTCCGAAGCGTTGTCCGGAGCGGCTGAACCTCAGTTGACGATTCCCGGGACGGAAAAGAAACCCGCCAGCACCCCAGTGCCATGAAGCGTCACGTTACCGTCCTGCTGGTGTTCGGCTTCACCGCCGTGGCGGCCATGGTGGCGCAGAACCGTGGTAGCCGGCGCGGCTATGGCGAGGGCGGGTGGGGCGGCGGCGAACGGCTGCGGACCGCCCGCGAGGTGCCGTCGCACAGCACGGGGACGCCGGAATGGACGAATCCGAAGCCGCACGAGAAGGATGTCTTCACGTTCACGCGCGTGCGCTACAGTTCCGGTGGCTACTATCGGCGACGCGGTGGGAGCTGGGCGACGGACATGCCGGACGCCGATCTGAATCTCTCCTACCGCCTCCAGCAGATGACCTCCATGCGGGTCAACCCGGACGGCCGGATCATCGACCTGCTGGACCCGGAACTCGCGAACTATCCCTGGATCTACATCGTCGAGCCCGGCGGGCTCAGCTTCAGCGAGGAAGAAGTGGTGGCGCTGAGGAAATATTTGCAGAACGGCGGCTTTCTCATGTTCGACGACTTCTGGGGCGAATCCGCCTGGATGAACGTGGAGCGCGAAATGAAGCGCGTGCTGCCCGACCGGAATTTCGCCGAGTTGCCGCTCGATCATCCGCTGTACAGTTGCGTGTTTCAGATCAAGGCCAAGTCCCAGGTGCCCAACGTCGGCACCGGCGAGGACAGCCGGTACACGGGCGTCACGTGGGAAAATCACGACGGTGATTCCCAAACCGTCCATCACCGGGCGATCCACGACGACAAGGGTCGGATGATGGTGATCGCCACGCACAACACCGACAACGGCGACGGTTGGGAGCGGGAAGGGGAGTACGAATATTATTTCAAGAATTTCTCCGAGAAAGTCGCGTATCCGCTGGGGATAAACATCATCTTCTACGTGATGACGCACTGACGATGTCCGCGCGACGCTCCCATCTCCTTTTCGGCGTGGCCCTGACGGTCATTTTGTCCGCCGCGGCGGTTGCCCAGCCGAGGCCGCCGCGCGACCCGGGCCCGGGGGACCGCTGGGGCAACGAGACCGACCTCGGCGGATCGCTCGTGCGCACCGAGGGCAGCGGCGTGATCGACGAAGACCAGGTGCGCACCGCGCGCGAGGTCGCGTCGCACAGTACCGGCACGCCGAACTGGACCAACCCCAAAGGCTTTGAAAAGGACGTGTTCACGTTCGCGCGCGCGATCTTCAAGGTGACGCCGACGACCGAGCTGAACCCGCCGTTTCATCGGGGGCGAAGGATCGGCTGGTGGGTGGATTTCCCGGACGCCGACTTGAACCTCTCGTACCGGCTGCAGCAATTGACGTCGATGCGGACGGATCCCGATGGCCGCGCGCTCAAGCTGAGCGATCCGGACCTGCGCAATTACCCGTTCCTCTTCATGGAGCACCCCGGCTACATGCAGCTCCGGGAGAACGAAGTCCTCGGGCTGCGGAAATACCTCCTCGCGGGCGGCGTGCTCGCGGTGATCGATTTCTGGAATACGCGCGAATGGACCGGTTTTGCCGCGCAGATGGCGAAGGTGCTGCCCGGGCGGGAGTGGACCGAGCTCACGATGGAACACCCGATCTTCAATTGCGTGTTCCAGATCCAGGGTCCGATGCAGCGCCTGCAGGTGCCGACGATGCAATTTTGGAACCGCAGTCACAACCCCGACAATCCCTCCGAGCCGATTCAGATCAACCGCGGCGAAGGTTCGGAAAAAATGTCGGTGCGCGCCCTGTACGATGACCGGGGCAATCTGATGGTGATCGCGTTTCACAACACCGACATCAGCGACGGCTGGGAACGCGAGGGTGAGAACCAGGATTATTTCGAAGTGTTCTCCGAGCGCATCTCGTACCCGCTCGGGGTGAACCTGATGTTTTACCTGATGACCCACTGAACCCCGCCGCCCGCTCCTCCCATTTCAACGCGATACCCTTTCGAATGAGCCATCCGATTCCCCCAGTCCTGCCTTCGTCCACGCCGGCGGAAACGCCCACCCCCGCACCGGCGGACTCGTTCACCACCGAACGAGAAACGGCGGAGCGCCTGATCGCCGGCCGCGCCCGGATCGAGGCGGAGTTGGCCAAGGTCATCATCGGCCAGCGGGAAGTGATCGAGCAGATCATGATCGCGCTGCTCGCCGGCGGTCACTGCCTCATTACCGGTGCGCCCGGCCTGGCGAAAACGCTGCTCGTGAAATCGATCGCGCAGGTCTTTCATCTCAAGTTCCAGCGGATCCAGTTCACGCCCGACCTGATGCCGGCCGACATCACCGGCACGGAGATCCTGCAGGACGCGGGCGACGGCGGCCGCAAACTGGCGTTCGTCCGCGGTCCGGTCTTTGCGAACATGGTGCTCGCCGACGAAATCAACCGCACCCCTCCCAAGACCCAGGCCGCGCTGCTCGAGGCGATGCAGGAGCATCAGGTCACGGCGTCGGGCGTCCGGCATCCGCTCGAGGAGCCGTTCTTCGTGCTGGCGACGCAGAATCCGATCGAGATGGAAGGCACCTATCCGCTCCCGGAGGCGCAGCTCGACCGTTTCATGTTCAACGTCG
>JBEIHL010000757.1:0-2637 GCA_040381375.1 Opitutaceae bacterium | reverse complement strand
CGCCCTTCGCGGCGGATTTTTTGTAGAGGTACGCTTTGGCGGTTACGGAGGGCAGGGCGACGCATGAGACCCTGGGAGCGCCGAACTCCAGCTCGGCATCGGTGCGCTCCGAGGCCGGGCTGGAGCCCGGCGCTCCCAGGGCCGCACGGCATGCATTCTTGAAGTGCACCACCTCCGGATTTTCGTGTCTGGACGCAGCGCTTGGGCGGGCACGCGTCCTGCTTATTCGGCTCATGGTTTCGCGCGTTCGCCTCCCCTTGCTGCTGGCCGCCGTACTCCTGACCGCGCTGCCGGGCTTCGCGGCGAAACCGGCCAATGTGGGGGTCGCGATTCTGCAAGCCGCCCCGTGGTCTCCGCTCAACTCCGCCCGGGATGGCGCGGGTGAGTTCGAGGTATTCCTGCGCGTCGCGCAGTTGCGGCGGACGTGCCAGGCGGCCGCTCTTGTCAGCGTCGGCGACCGCAATGGCGTGCGCCGCAGCGGCGGAGAAAAAGCCCTCGCGCACGCTGCGTTGAGCGGCCTGCCCGTAGCTCGTTTGGCACCCGGCGGCGTCGTGGCCGCTTTACCGCTGGGGATATTTCTCGACGGGGGCACGCTCAGCCCGGAACACACGCAGCGCGTGCTGGAGCAATGCCTCTCCCGCCATGGAGCCCCGCCGGCCGCCGCGGATCCGGAGCGGCCCACGGACCGCGAACTCGCGGCGATTCGCGCCCATCTCCAGCCGTATCAGGCCGCCCTCAACCTCGCCGCCGCCTCGGTCGTCGCGCAGCGTTGATCCAGGTGAAGCAGCCTGTCCCCAGGCTGCTTTCGTTCGTCTCCGCCGCGACGCACCAACGCAACGCGCCGCGGACAGCGCGTTCCACCTTTCCGTCCGTCAACGCCCGGGCAGCGTCTCTTCGTACTTCGCCCACTGCCGAATGATCTCGTGCACGACGCGGCTGCCCACCTGGTGCGCCGCCTCGAGCGACGGCAGGTAGGCCGAGTAGCCGGGACCCAGTTTCTCGCCGCTCAAGCTTTCCGCGGCGTCACCACCGGGCCACTGCATGTCGAAATTGCTCGCCGTGCGCAGAACGAGCACGCGGTTCACGTCCGCTCGCTTCGCCCGTGCGAGCCAGGTCAGCGACTGCAGCGTGCCGGTGTCTTCCATCGCAGTCGTGACATACTCGCCGGTGCCGTCGCTGTAATACTTCACCCAGTCGTTGGCCCACCGGTTGAGCAGCACGCCATGCCAGTAGGTGGCCGCCGCGAGGTTGTCGCCCTTCAGCACGAACGGCGGACGCTGGGCATTTGGGAACCCCCGATACAGCGCCCGCCGCCGCTGCATGGCCTCGGTGTCGGCGAGCGGCGTGTCCTTGGTCAACTGATACGCCCATTCGACCAGCTTGCCGTCGAGCCGGTACGCCTCGCCCTCGCTCCGATCCACGGGCAATTCATAGGGCCGCTTCTTGCGCAGGGGAATGTAGCCGGTCGGCCAGTCGGCAGGTTTCTCGCGCGCATCGATTTCGTGGCCGAGGTCGCCGTCGACGATCCACTCCGCCCACACGGCCGACCCGAGCGGGGCGTCGTGCGGGTCCACGCCGGCGATACCGGCGACCAGCCAGTAGCTCCGTGAAAGGTCGAACCGCGGATCCAGGCCCAACGCCATGATCGTCGCGGCGCTGCGGGCGGTGCCGACCCCAGTGACGACACCGAGCACGCTGCCGTCGGCGTTGGTGCGCAGGTCGCGGTAACCCTGCGGGAACGGCCAGACGCGGTTGAGTTTTTCCCGCTCCACCCAGAATTGAAACTCCCCGGGCCGGTCACCGGTGTCGGCGCCGGCCTCGAACATCGTCACGACAACGACCTTGGGCCGGATCACCCCGGCACTCTGGGCCAAAGTAAAACCCGGCATAGCCAGAACGATGCAAGTAAGGGCGGAGAAAACGGCAGCTCTCATGCCCGGCATACCAGCAAGTCCCGGGCCGCCGGCAAATCGGTACTTGCGACCGGCCCGGGGGCGCGTTCGCTCTGAACCTTCCATGAGCACCACCGCCCCCGCCAGTGAACACGCCGTGATCAAAACCGCCTACGGCGAAATGACCCTCGCCTTCTGGCCCGAGGTCGCGCCGAAGACGGTCGAGAATTTCAAGAAGCTCGCCCGCGAGGGCTTCTACGACGGCACGGCCTTTCACCGGATCATCAAGGGTTTCATGATTCAAGGCGGCTGCCCCAACACCAAGGAAGGCGCCCGCGGCATGCCCGGCACCGGCGATCCGGGCTACAAGGTGAAGGCGGAGTTCAACGCCAAGCCGCACGTCCGCGGCGTGATTTCGATGGCCCGCTCGGCCAGTCCCGATTCCGCCGGCTGCCAGTTCTTCATCTGCCACGGCGACGCCCGCTTTCTCGACAAGCAGTATACCGCTTTCGGCGCGCTGGTGAAAGGCGATGATGTGCTCGAAAAGATCGCCAACGTCCCGACCAAGTCCGGCGGCGGCGGCGAAAAGAGCACGCCGATCGACCGGATCGCGGTCGAGAGCATCACGATTGTGGCGGCTTGAAGTGAGTTCAGCCTGAGAAAAAGCGGCCTGAGTCCAGGCCGCTTTTTTTGTCTCCCTAGGAGCGCGGCCGTCCCCGGCCGCATTTCGATCTTTGCGGCCGGG
>JBEIHL010000756.1:0-2644 GCA_040381375.1 Opitutaceae bacterium | reverse complement strand
TCGGCCGTGTGGTTCCAACTGCTCTGGGTCGCGGGCGTCTACGGCTTGCTCCGCACCTTCAAGCTGAGTGTCCGGCGCGCGGCCGGATGGGTGGCGGTGTGCGCACTCGCGGGATTCTTCGTGCAGAATACCACATACACGTGGCCCAAGCTGTCCGCGGGGGCTTTCGCGTGCGGCGCCTTTGCCGTGCTCCTGCTGCCGGCCGGCGCGATGACGTCGCGGGCGAAGGGCTGGTGGGCCGCGCTGTTTGCCGCGCTCGGCTGGCTGTCGCATGGCGGCGTGGCGTTTTCGTATCTGCCGCTGCTGCCCTGGGTGGCCTGGCGCGCATTCCGCGGCGAGTGGCGGCCGTGGCTTCCGGGGGCGGCGCTGTGCCTCGCGTTGATGCTGCCGTGGATGGCGTATCAGAAATTCTATGATCCGCCGGGCAACATGCTGCTGAAGCTGCACCTCGCCGGCCAGGACCGGCAGGATGAACGCGGACTGACGCAGACGCTACGCGACAACTACTCGAAGCTCGGCGCCGCTGAGGCCTGGGCGAACAAAGTCTCGAATTTCCACGCCCAGGTTTTTGGTCGCTGGTCTTTCCTGCTCGACGTTTCCGCGGCAACGAAGGTGGACCGCCGCAACCAGGAGTTCTTTCACGCCGGCCGCGGCCTCACGTGGTGGCCGCTGCTGGCGCTGCTGGCTGTCGTCGTGACGCGCCGGCGGATGTTTTCCCCCGCGCGCGATCTCGGGGTGCTCGCGGGGTGGCTGGCGCTGACCGTCGTCGTCTGGTGTCTGCTGCTTTTCGGCAAGTACCAGGCGGTGATCCATCACGGCTCGTACGCCCTCATGATGGGGTGGTTTGTCCTTTTTTCGCTGCTGCTCGATCGTTCAGGTCGCGGGTGGCTGCCGGTGATCGGACTGCTGCAGGCGGTCACGTTTGCGACCACCTGGGCGGTGTCGAATCCGGTGGTAAACGGTCCGCCCGCCGGACTCTTTTTCGTCCTGGCAACCGGCGGCGTCCTCGCGTGGTTCGTGGTCCGCGGGACTTCGGGAGGAGAGGTGCCGCCAGGCATTGCTTCCTCGGCGCCGGGGCCGGACCTGGGGGAACGCACGTTGGAGGCCATCCGAAGCTGGTGGTCCCGGCCGAGTCTGAACGGCTGGGTGCTGTTCGCGCTCGCCGCGTTGCTGGCGTTGCGGAAGCCGCACGCGCTGCACACGCCGCAGCTCTGGGCGGAGGACGGCAGCATATTTCTCCTGCAGGCCGACCTGCACGGGGCCGCGGCGCTCGCGCTGCCCTACATGGGTTATCTGCACACGCTGCCGCGGCTGATCGCCGGGTTCGCGTCCCAGGTGCTGGATCCCGCGTGGTGGCCGGCGTTCTACAACGGGATCTCGTTCGTGATCTGGGTGGCCGTGCTCGCGCGGCTTTTTTCGCCGCGTTTCAATCTACCGGGCCGGCCCTGGCTCGCGTTTGCTTTCGTCGCGGTCGCGCACCCCGGGGAAGTTTATTTCAACGTCACCAACCTGCAGTGGCTGACCGCGTTTGTCCTGATTCAGCAGGTGCTGATCACGCCACCCACAACCCGGCTGCAGCGGTACGGCGATCTGGCGATCCTGGTCGTGGTTTCGCTCACCGGCCCGTTTGCGCTGGCCTTCCTGCCGCTGTTCGCCTGGCGGGCGTGGCGCGAACGGCACGGTGACGCGCTCGCGGCGTTTACCGTGGTTCTCGCGGCCGCGGCGATCCAGGCCTGGTTTGTCCTCCGCACCGGCCCGCGTTTCGAGCATCAGGCGGAGGCCTTCCGGTTCTGGCCATTCCTCGAGGTATTCGCGCGACGGATCGTGGTCTGGCCGCTGCTGGGCCGCGACGCGGCGCTCGGACTGCCGCCCGCCGCCGTGAGCGCGCTCGGCGGCGCGGTGCTGGCCGCCATATTCGCGTGGGCCGCGCGACCGCACGATCGCCGGTCGCTGCGGCTGCAGATCATCGCGGCGTTCGTCTTGATTGCGCTGGCCGGGATGTATCGGACGCGGCCAGACACCTGGCCGGGCGACAATCTCGAGTTTTCCGACCGGTACTTCTACATTCCACGCGTGCTGCTGGCCTGGCTGTTGATTTGGGAGTTCGATGCCACATCCCGCACCGCGGCCGTGCTGGCCCGCGTGGCCTGCCTGACCGGGCTGGGTTGTAATCTGCCCGACTACACCGTGCGCCCGCCCAAAGACTATCAATGGCACCGGTACGTGGAGCCGATCCGGCAGGGCGTCCCGGCCAACATCCCGATCCTGCCCGAAAACTGGACGCTGGAGTATCGCGGCCGGCCACGCACCCATTGACTTGCCCTCCGATCGTCCGGACAAAGTTCCGCCGCCATGAGTGAACCCGCGCCCGCGCACTGGAAAATCGAGGAATGCGCCGTGTACTTCAACCGGCTGCACCTGCGCGGCTGGTGCCACCATCCGGCGCAGGCCATCGTCCGGGTCGAGGCGCTGATCAACAACACGCTGCCGTATCCATTGGCCAGCTACGGCCTGGAGAGCCCCGACATCGCGGTCACCTTCGGTCCCGCCGCGAACCACGTGCGCTTCGACGACTGGCTGTATGCGCCGCCCGATCTCCTGGGACGGAACTTCTCCCTCCGGATGTGGCTGGCCGACGGCTCGT
>JBEIHL010000755.1:0-2644 GCA_040381375.1 Opitutaceae bacterium | reverse complement strand
GACTTCCCGCGTTTGCCTCTGCTCCTCGCCGCGATCTTCGGCTACCTGCCTTCCGCAGGAATCAGCGCCACCCCCGCCCCCGTGACCGCCTTGCGCGATGCCCTCACGCTGCACGCCTCTTTCGACCGCGACGGCAACGCCGACTTCGCGCGGGGCGACCGCACAATTTATACCGCCGCGGAGCGCAACAAGCGCGACAACGCGCCCTCCGGCCTGCCCGGCCCGGAAGACGTCCGCATCGCCCAAGGCGAAGGCCGCTTCGGCAGCGCGCTCGAATTCCGGCGCAAGATCAAGCCGCAGGTCTTTTTCCGCGGCGGCGAGAACATCGGCTACCAGGCCCGCAACTGGAATGGCTCAATGTCGTTCTGGATGCGTCTCGACCCCGACAAGGACCTCGAGCCCGGCTACTGCGATCCGGTCCAGCTGCTCGCCCAAGCCTGGGGCGAGGGCAACATGTTCGTCGAGTTCAGCAAGGATCACACGCCGCGGCATTTTCGCTTCGCCATCATGGCGATCACGAAGCTCTGGAATCCGCAAAACAAGAAGTGGGAGGAGATGCCCGACGCCGAGCGCCCCATGGTGCCTGTCCTTCAGCCGCCTTTCCGGCGCGACCGCTGGACGCATGTGCTCGTGACATTCGCCAACGTGAATTCCGGCGAGAAGAACGGCCGCGGCACGCTCTATCTCGACGGCAAGAAGATGGGATCCTTCGACGGCTGGAACAACACCTTCAACTGGGACGTTTCGAAGAGCGCCCTCACCCTCGGGCTCTGGTACATCGGTTTCATCGACGACCTCGCCGTCTTCAATCGCGAACTGAACGACGCGGAAGTCCAAACGGTCTTCGGCTTGCGCGGCGGTATCAGCGACCTCGGTGCCGTCCAAAAATAAGATCCCATTCGACCGTCGCTCACACCTTACCTCCCCCATCATGAAACGCTTCGTCCCCGCCTTCGTCGCCCTCGCGCTTGCCGCGAGCGCATTCGCCGCCAATCCCCCCGCCGGCTTTGTTTCCCTGTTCAACGGTCGCGATCTTTCCGCCTGGAAACTGCCCGAGGGCGACAACGGCCACTGGAAAGTGCTCAACGGCGCAATCGACTACGACGCCCGCAGCGAGGCCACGGGCGACAAGAACCTTTGGACGCAGAAGGAGTACAAGGATTTCGTCCTGAAAATCGACTGGCGCATCAAGGAAACCACCGGACTCTATCCCGTGCCCACCGTGTTGCCCGACGGCACCCACAAGAAGGGACCGGACGGCAAGGACATCACCACGCCCACGCCGAATGCCGACTCCGGCATCTACCTGCGCGGCACGAGCAAGGCCCAGCTGAATATCTGGTGCTGGCCGATCGGCTCGGGGGAAGTCTACGGCTACCGCATGGATCAGAAGATGCCGCCGGCCGTGCGCGCCGGCGTCACGCCCAAGGTCAACGCCGACAAACCGGTCGGCGAGTGGAATAGTTTCGAGATCACGATGAAGGGTGACCGCCTCACGGTGGTCCTGAACGGAAAGACGGTGATCGAAAATGCCCAACTGCCCGGCATTCCGGAAAAGGGTCGGCTCGCGCTCCAGCACCACGGCACGTTCAAGGACGGAAAATACTCGCCCGCCTCCAGCCTCGTGCAGTTCCGGAACATCAGCATCAAGGAACTCTGAGCCCTGGGTGGAGCAGCGTGTCCCCACGCTGCTTTTTCCTTTCCCCCCTGGGAGCGCGGACGCCCTCGGCCGCCGAAAAATCGGGTGCGGACGAGGGCGTCCGCGCTCCCATAGGATGACGACGTTGACGCCGACGGCAGGTCCAACGCATCCTCCGTCTTCCTTCGCGCCATGACCCAGCTCGCCGCCTCGCCCACTGCTCATCCCGCCGAACGCATCCTCATGGGGCCTGGCCCCAGCCCGGTGCCACATCGCGTGCTCCGCGCCCTGTCGGCGCCGACCCTCGGCCATCTCGACCCGCAGTACCTCGCCATCATGGACGAGACCTGCGCGATGCTGCGGGAGGTTTTCCGGACGAAGAATGCCCTCACCTTTCCGGTCAGCGGCACCGGCATGGCGGGCATGGAGTGCACCGCGACCAATCTCACCGAGCCGGGCGACGAGGTGATCGTATGCGTCAACGGTGTCTTCGGCTTGCGCATGACCGACGTGTTCGAGCGTTGCGGAGCGGTCGTGCACCGGATCGACGCCCCGTGGGGCGAGGTTTTCTCGTTCGATCAAATCACGTCCGCGCTGGAACAGTTTCCGAAGTCAAAAATCGTCGCGATCGTCCAGGCCGAAACCAGCACCGGCGCACACCAGCCGATCGAAGGACTCGCCGACATCGTGCACGCCCGCGGCGCCCTGCTGCTCGTTGATGCGGTGACCAGCCTCGGCGGACATGACCTGCGGGTCGATGAATGGGGCATCGATGCGATCTACAGCGGTACGCAGAAGTGCCTGAGTTGCCCGCCCGGGCTGTCTCCGGTGAGTTTCAGCGAACGCGCGCTCGCCCGGATGGATGCGCGCAAGACGAAGCCGCAGTCGTGGTACCTCGACGTGTCGATGCTGCGCAAGTATTACACCGGCGGAGGCGGCTGCGGTCGCGTGTACCACCACACGGCCCCGATCAACATGAACTACGCTCTGCGCGAGGCCCTGACG
>JBEIHL010000754.1:0-2645 GCA_040381375.1 Opitutaceae bacterium | reverse complement strand
GCCGCGCTGCTGGTGACCGGCATGGCCAAGGGCCTCATCGGTGGGCGCGTTGAAGGCGCGCCGCGCCAGTTGCACGACGTCGTGGCAAAACTGTGGAATCAGTCGCCGCGTTCCGCCGCGATGGTGACCCTGGCCGCCAAGCTCGGTCGCGACGACGCGGTCGTCGAGGCGGTGGCCCGGTTTCAGGCCGGGAAACTCAGCGATGCCGACCAGCAGCTCTTCCTCGAACTCTTCGCGTCGACCGCCCCACCGGCGGCGCTGCCGATCCTCGCAGAACGTGCACGCGCGGAAAAGGACGAGGCCCGGCGCACCCGGAATCTCGCGGCGCTCACCGGATTCGATGCCGGGGCGGAGGTTGTGATCGAGCTCTTCCCGAACTTCAGTCCGCGGCTCAAGACCACCGCGCAACGCATGCTCAGCGAGAAACCGTCGTGGGCGGCGACCATGCTCGAGCGCATGAACGCCGGCACCTTCAACCCGGGTGTGCTCAGCGCGGCCAACATTACGATTATCCGCGGGCACCGCGATCCGCGCCTGAGCTCGCTGCTCAGTACGTACCAGCAACGCCACACGGACGATCCGGCGCAGCGGGTCGCGCAGCAGCTTTTCGAAACCGGCAAGAACGCGTACGCGCTCAGCTGTGTGCCATGTCACCGCGAGGCCGGCGAGGGTACGATCGGCCTCGCGCCGGCGCTGGTCGGTTCGCGTTGGCTGCAGGCGAACGACGAGGCGCTCGTTCGCATTCTACTCGGTGGAAAGGAAAATCCCGGCCGCGGGCTGATCATGCCACCGTGGAAGCATCTCGACGACAACCAGGTCGCAGGCGTGCTCACCTTCGTCCGGCGCGAATTCGGCAACCAGGCCGCGATGGTCGATCCAGCGAACGTCGCGAAGATCCGCGCCGCCACCGCCGAACGGCAGAAGGCGTGGACCGATGCCGAGCTGGATGCGCTGTCGAAGGCGGCGAAGAAGTAGGGCGGCGTCGAACCATGTCCGCCCGACTCCCCGCGGCCACCCTGCGGACATTTGCCGCCACTTTGCTGGCCCGGGTCGGACTTGAACCGGACAAGGCCGCCGCGGTGGCCGAGGTGCTGGTCGAGGGCGATCTGCTCGGCCACACCACGCACGGACTCGCGTTGCTGCCGGCTTACCTCGCGGAAGTGGAGAAAGGCGCGATGACCCGCGCGGGCGAGCCGACTGTCGTGGCGGATTTTCCCGCGGCCGTCACCTGGGATGGACGACGCCTGCCCGGGCCATGGCTGGTTTTGCGCGCCCTGGAGCTCGCGGCGGCGCGCGCGCGGCAATCGGGGGCTGGCACCGTGGTGATCCGGCGAAGCCATCACATCGCGTGCCTCGCCGCCTACCTGCAGCGGGTCACCGAACAGGGTCTGATGGTGCTGCTCACCTGCTCGGATCCGAATGGGTGCAGCGTCGCGCCGTTCGGCGGACGGCGGGAAGTGTTCACGCCGAATCCGCTCGCGGCGGCGTGGCCGACGGAGGGCGACCCCGTGATCCTCGATGTGTCGATGTCGATCACGACGAACGCGCTGACCCGCCGGCTGCATGCGGAGGGCAAACGTTTCCCCGGCGCGTGGGCGCTCACGGCGGAGGGTGAGCCCACGGACGATCCCGGCGCGCTTTACACGAATCCGCCGGGCACGCTGCTGCCGACGGGCGGCATCGACCACGGTCACAAGGGCTATGCGTTCGCGCTGCTGGTCGAGGCGCTCACCGGCGGGCTCGCGGGCCACGGGCGGGCGGACCCGGGTGAAGGGTGGGGCGCGACCGTGTTCGTGCAGGTGATGGATCCGGCCTGCTATGGCGGCGCGGAGGCGTTTCGGCGGCAGACCGAGCAGGTGGCGGCGAACTGCCGGGCCACGCCGCCGCGGCCGGGATTCGAGCGCGTGCGGCTCCCCGGTGCATCCGGAATCCGGAGACGCGCAGAACAGCTCGCGCAGGGCGTCGAATTGCACCCCAGCATCCTGCCCGCGCTCGCGCCGTGGGCGGCGAAGCTGAACGTGGCGTTGCCTTGAAGAGGGAGAGACCACGAAACACACGAAATACACGAAAGCTGGTTGGGTCATTCCCCGCCGCAGGGTCGAGGCGGCGGCCTCATTTTCGTGTATTTCGTGTGTTTCGTGGTTTCACCCTCCTCCTCGGACGGACTGTCCAAAGCACTTCCCGACTGACATCGCGCCCGTCACGTCGCACACGTGTTCCTTCGCACCATGACCCCGACTCAACTTCGTCGCGCCCGCGAGGCGCTCGCTTCCTTTGCCATCGAAACGCCCTCATGGGGCTTCGCCGACACCGGCACGCGCTTCGGGAAATTCTTCCAGGACGCCGCCGCGATCGACCTGGGTGACAAACTGGCCGACGCCGGTCACGTGCATGCGCTCACCGGCTGCTGTCCGACCGTCGCGGTGCACGTGTTGTGGGACTTCAAGCCCGGCGAAGATCCGAAAGCGGTCGCAAGGCTGGCGCGCCGGCACGGGGTGAAAATCGGCGCGATCAACCCGAATCTTTTCCAGGACCAATGCTACAAGTGGGGCTCGTTTGGTCATAACGATCCCGCGGTGCGCGCCCACGCGTTGCAGCACTGCGTCGATTCGGTGGCGATCGGCCAGGCCGTCGGCAGCGAGTAT
>JBEIHL010000753.1:0-2646 GCA_040381375.1 Opitutaceae bacterium | reverse complement strand
GGTCATCAACGCCGAGCGAGACGGCGCGCAGACCGACGATCCGGCATAAAACTGCGTGAAACGCATCCCCTCCGCCGCGAGCCGGTCGAGATGCGGCGTCTGGATATCCTTTTGTCCGTAACAACCGGGGTCACCGTAACCGAGATCGTCCGCCAAGATCAGCACCACATTCGGCGGCGCCTCCACCGGCGCGGTTGCTGGCGCGGCCACGCCGCAGGACATCAACCCGGAAACGGCGGCCAGGGCGGTCCATCCCCGCCGGAGCGCGGTCTGTATCCATTTATTCATGACTTGGGCGCCACCGGCAGCGGTCCCGGCGGAAACTGCCGCCGCAGCTGCCCGGCCAGCGTCCGCACCGTGTCGGCCGCACGCGCGTCGGCGGCCACGTTCTCCATTTCGTCTGGATCCGTGGCGTGATCGTAAAGCTCCACCGCGAGCGTCCGGCCGGTGCTCCATTCCCGCCACTCGGTATAGCGATAGCGCGCCTCCCGCATCGAGTAACCCATGGCCTCGCCGGGCAGGGTCATGTGCGCCGGCCGCGGATGCTGCGTGAACGCTACGGGTTTCACCGTTGCGCCCGGACTCTCCAGCACCGGCCGCAGGCTCACGCCTTCCAGACCCGCCTTGGCCGGCAGTCCGCAGAGATCGACCAGGGTGGGAAACAGGTCGAGCAACTCCACGAGCGCCGCGCTCTTCGCCCCTGCGTGCCGCATGCCCGGCGCGGCAATCAAGAGCGGCACCTGTGCGTCCAGTTCGTAATTCGACGTTTTCCCCCAAAGCCCGTGTTCGCCGAGGTGAAAGCCGTGATCGGACCAGAACACGATGATCGTCTTCTCCGTCAGGCCCAACCGGTCCAGCTCATCGAGCACCTTGCCGAGCTGCGCATCCATGTAGCTCGTTCCCGCATAGTAGCCGTGACGCAGTTCACGCGTCGCCTCTTCGGATTGCCCGAGGCCCTCCGACGACTTGTGTCCGGCGTAGGCGGGTGCGCCGCGCGGCGGCTTCGGGGTCCGCAGCGGCGGAATGTCCTCGCGGCGATACATGTCCCAATAGCGCTTCGGCGGATTGAACGGCGTGTGCGGTTTCCAGAAACCGACGCCCAGGAAAAACGGCTCGCCGCGCCGGCCCAACTCGCGCAGCGCCGCCACCGCCCCGGCCGCCACCCGCCCGTCGAAATACGCCTCGTCCGGCACCTCGCGCGCCTCCGCACTCTTCGCCCGCGCCGTGTTGGCCGGCAACTCGCCGCCATCGATCTGTGCGACATCCTGGCTGTGCGTCGCGAAGTGCAACACCGCCGGGACGCTCCACGATACCGGATCGCCCTGGATCGTCGTCCGCCAGTTATGGAAGATCTTGCCGACGTTCTGCGTGAAATAGCCGTGCTGCTTGAAATATTGCGGGAGCGTCACGACGTCCGGCGTCGTGTCGCGAAAGTGCGTCGGCAGATTCCACACTCGCAGCGTGTCCGGACGCAGTCCGGTGAGCAGCGACGAGCGCGACGGATTGCAGAGCGCCTGCTGGCAATACGCGCGCTCGAACACCCGGCCCCGCCGCGCGAGCCGGTCGAGGTTCGGCGTTTTCGCCACCGGGTCGCCGTAGCACCCGAGATTCATCCGCAGATCGTCCGCCGCCAGAAAGAGCACGTTGGGCTTTTCGCGGGCCAACGGCGCCGGCGCCGCGACGGTCAGCCCGGCGGCGAGCAAAGAAAGCACTCCGGCCGCGGTACCGACTCGAAGGGTACAAACAGAAATCATACGCATGGTAATCAATGGACCGGGTGCCTACTCGGAAGCCGGCCAGTTGCCACCCGGCATCGGGCGCCCCTTGAGTTTGGCCGGGTCGATGACGATATGCTTCACGCGCTCGCGTTTCCACGTGTAGGTGATGTGAACCAGACCGTCGCGGGTTTGAATGATGGCGGGATAGCTGAACTCCCGGTTGGCTTCCCGCTCGAGTTCCAGCGCGGCTTCCCAGGTGCGACCGTCCCGCGAAATCGCGACGTTCAGCAGCGACCGCCGTCCGCCCGGCTGCGGCGTGTTGGTCGTCAGGTGATTGTACACGAGCAGGTGCCGGCCATCCTTGAGCGTGATGGCATCCGTCCCCGAGTTCGGATTCGGCAGCGAACCGAGTTTCAACGGCCCCCAGGTTTTCCCGGCGTCGGATGACTCCACCTCGAACACGCGATCCTGTTTGGTCCGTCCCAACGCCAGCAGCCGGTCGCCGCCGAGAAACAGAATGCTAGGCTGGATCGCCCCGATCGCGACGCCATCGTTCAGCGGCGCCGTGCGCTCCCACGTCCGGCCGAAGTCGCGCGTGCGCTCAAAGTGAACCGTCCACTGGCTCGGCGGGACCGGGGTCTCGTAGCTCGTCGGACACAGGATGTCGCCATTCGGGAGCTGCACCGGCTTGTTCTTGATCGGACCGAAGATCCCCTCCGGCAGCCGGCGCGGCTCGGACCAGGTCTTTCCGGCATCGGTCGATGTGACGAGCATGCCCCACCACGTCTGGGCGGACGGCCCCGCTTTGTAAAACAGCATCAGCGGGCCGTTGCGCGGCTGGAACAGCACGGGGTTCCACGTCGGGAACCGCTGCACGCCGCCCTCGGACTTCCGATATTGGATGCCATTCACCACTTCGACCGGCGGC
>JBEIHL010000752.1:0-2646 GCA_040381375.1 Opitutaceae bacterium | reverse complement strand
GGCGGACCTGCAGCTCACCTTGTCACCTCCATCACCCCGTTCATGATGACCCAGTGCCCGGGAAACGTGCAAACGTAGGGGTAGCTGCCGGGCTCGGTCGGGGCTTTGAACCGCAGGGTCGCCGTGGCACCCGCGTTGATCAGTTTGGTCGCGACCAGCACCTTGTCGGACTTCGGCACGTAATCCTTCTTCATCCCCTCGGGATCCTTGGCCATCTCGTTGCCCGCCGTGCCCACTTCCTCCAGGGCTCCGGGTTTCACGATCACGAGGTTGTGCTGCATGGCGTCCGGATTGCTCAGGATCAGCTTCACCGGTTGCCCCGGTTTCACCTCGAATCGTTTCACGTCGAAGAGCATTCGCTCCGGCACCGTGGCAATTCGGATCGTGAGCAGATTGGCCTGCCGATCAAAGGCGACCTCCGCCGGATTCTGCTTCGGCGCCGCTTTCTTGCGCCGCGCCGACTCCTCCTGCGTCAGCCGGTTCTGAAACGTCGCCAGCGCCGGCCGTGCCGCGATGTAGCCGTCATTGTTTTTCCAATACCGGGCCAGGGCCTCCGAATCCAAGGCCGTCCGAATCGCATACGTGAGGTGCGCGTCGGCGGGGCGGGCGAGCGCCGGCATCATCGCATCGAGCGCGGCCGGCGTGCCGAGATAACTCGCCACGATCACCGCCTCCATCCGCACCAAACCGCTGTCGTCACCCGCCCGGGCCCGCAGCAACTCCATCGCATCGGGCACTCCCTCGTGCCCATACCGCAACTGACGCGTCGCCGCCGCGCGCGCCAACGGTTGATCGCAGGTGAGCACTTCGCGCCACAGGGGTACATTCGACGCCCCCAGCGAGCGGTAGAGCCACAGGGCCTCGACCTGCGACTGCCGGAACCGCGGCGACTGCCGGTCAAGCGCGCGCACCCACACCCCCAGTTGCGTCTCCACCGCCGCCTTCCCCCTCGTCGCCAGTTCGCGCTTCGCCAGATCGCGGATCCGGAACTGGGGCGACTTCAACAGCTCGAGCAACGCGGGCACCCCGGCCCCGGCAATCTGCGGCGCCGCGGGCAGTTTCGCACCTTGCGGGACCACGCGCCAGATGCGGCCGGACGTCCGGTCGCGCCGCGAGTCGCGCAGCGAATACTGCATGTGTCCCTTGATCGGATTGTACCAGTCGCAGATGTACAGGTCTCCGCGCGGGCCGAACTTCACGTCGACCGGAATGAAACTCAGGTTGGTCGAGAAAACCAGGTCGCTGACATACTTCTCCTCGAAGTGGTGCTCCACCTGCAGCCATTCGTGAATCTCGATCCGGTTGGTCGGCTTGTAGCGCGCCTTGATCATGGCGCCCTGCAATTCCCGCGGCCAGATCGGGCTGTCGACAAACTCATGTCCGCAGGTGCCTGAATACGCCGGCAGCCCCACCGGGTTCGCGTGCTGCTCCGGGAACGGCGGGTTCGTGGCGTGAAACGCGCTCGCGAAGATCGGGTGGCTCGCCACGTGATGACCCCACTCGGTGAAGGTGACGCCCCAGGGATTGGTGTTCGGGTAGCTGCCGAACGCCGTGAGCCGCTGCGTGGCCGGATTCAACTGGAACCACGATGAATTGCGCGCCCGCACCGGGCCGTAGGGCGTCTCCACCTGGGAATTGTGGAAGATCGACTCGCGAAACAACAGGTCGCCATCCGGCGTGCGGATGAAGTCGTGAATGGAGTGATGCGAATCCTCCGTGCCGAAACCCGTGAAGAGAACCCGCCGCGTATCCGCTTTGTCGTCACCGTCGGTATCCTGGAGAAAGGTCACGTGCGGCTGCTCCGAGACGTACACGCCGCCGTCCGCCAGTTCAAAGCTGAGCGGAATGTGCAGGTTGTCCGCGAAGGTCTTGCAGGTGTCGGCCCGGCCGTCGCCGTCGGTGTCCTCGAGGATGACAATCCGGTCGGCCGGCTCGTGCCCCGGATACACGTGCGGATAAGTCGTCGAACAACTCACCCAGAGCCGCCCACGGGTGTCCCAACGCATCTGCACCGGCTTCGCGACCTCCGGAAACTGCTCCTCGGAGGCGAAGAGCGTGACTTCGAAACGCGGATCGACCTTGAACGCGGCGAGTTCATTCGCGGGCGTCAGCCACTCGTTCGCGCCTTTCGATTCGGACACCGGCGGCATCGGCGGCACGTTGCGGTCGTCGACCGGCTGGCCGGCAAACGACCGGCCGTTCGCGATCTGCCAGATGCGCTGCTCGCGATTGCTGATCATCACGTCGAAGCCGCGCATCGCCGGCAGGAAATCGAGGTAACCGTACGTCGCGTTGCGGTCGCCCGTGTAATAATAGGTGTTCAACGGCCGGTAGCGGCGGAAGAACTGGCGGTTCTTGTCTGCAATCGCGTCGACGAGTTCATTCGACACGCGCGGCGCCGGAGTGACGAAGACCGCCTCGTAGAGCTGGCGCGCGAGCAGGGCATAGCCCGTGTTCTCGAGGTGCACGCCATTCAACGTGAGATCCTGCGCGGGCTCTGCCATCGCGGCGAGCGTGGGAGCAAAGACGTTCGCAAAGCCGACGTTCTGCTCCGCCGCCACGGCCTCCATCGCGCGCGTGTAGGCGGCGAGGCGCGCGTTATTGAGATCCGCCGCCGGCACGCCTTTGACGTTTTCGTTCGCGATC
>JBEIHL010000751.1:0-2647 GCA_040381375.1 Opitutaceae bacterium | reverse complement strand
CGCGCCTGGGCGGCGACCTTGGGTGGCCGGCCGGTGGCGGCGCCGGTGCTGGCGGCGACGCGCGGCCGGACGTCGCGCGGCCCGCTCGGCGCGGAGCTCCGGGGGCCGCCGGGACTGACGGCGCTGGAGGTGGGTGACCGGGTGGACATGTGGCTCGAACTGGTGGTGTTCCCGCTGACGGCGGCGCGGTATTACGGGCCCGACGGGGCATTTCGTCGGGCGCTGGCAGCGGGGGCGAACACCTGGCGGCTCGTGCAGCGCGAGGCGGCGGAGAATCGGCCGGCGCTGCGGGTGCGGAGGGATGCGCAGGCGGGGGCGTTTCCGTTGCAGGTGCCGGTGGCGGCGGACGGCACGGCGTCTTTTTCGATCGCGGGCGGATTGGGGTGGCTGCCGCTGCGGTTGACGGGACTGGCGCGGCCGGATGCGGTGGAGTTGCATCGGGTCGGACGAGGCGGGAGCGAACCCTGGGGGCGCGGCGACGCGGAACGCGTGGCGCGCCAGGCGGATTTCGATGCCGCGACCGGTCGGTGGAATGTCACGTACACGGTGCCGGCGGGGGAGGGACGGGAGATCGAATACGAAGTGCGGCCGAAGGCGGCCGCGCTCCCAGGGGTGCGCGGAAAACAATAAAGAGCATGGGTGGGACAGCGGGTGTCCCATGCGGGCGCGTAAGGTGGGCGCATGAACTCGAAACGTCGGACCGGATACGGAGTCTTTGATCTCACGCGCCACGTGGCGCGGCGCCTGCAGCAGGAGTGGGAGATGGTGGAGAATCCGCCGCGGCGGGCGCTGCTGGCCGATTCGGCTCGCGGGCGCTGGGAGCTGCCGCTGACGGTGGCGATTTCGTCGGAGCGACCGGTGGAGAAGGAGAAGCGGCCGCTGGCCGCGTGACGGTTTCGTCTCGACGGGCGGTTTGACTGGCTGTCTTGGTGGGACGGCCCGGAATTCGGAACTCGCCGCCCCAACTCATCCCGCCGTGAAACCAGGTTCCCTCACTCGCCGCCGCTTCATCTACGGGGCGGGCGCTTCGTGCGCCGTGCTCGCTGCGCCCGGCTGGGTTCGCGGCGCGTTGCGGCCGGCCAACGCGCACGGTTACGTGGTCGGCGAACCTGCGGTCGAGGGCATCGGCGCCCGGATTCTCGCGCAGGGCGGTAATGCGGTGGATGCGCTGGTAGCGACGGCGCTGGCGGGCGCGGTGACGCAGCCGCACCAGACGGGCATCGGCGGCTACGGCGCGCACGCGGTCATCGCCATGGATGGCGGCAAGCGCATCGCCGCGCTCGATGCGAACTCGGTGGCTCCGGCGGCGTTCACGGCCGACATCTTCAAACCGAACGACGACGGCCAGGTGCCGGGCCGCAAGAATCAACACGGCTGGCTGGCCGCGGGTGTGCCCGGAGTCATGGCGGGGCTAAAACGCGCGCTCGACCAGTACGGTACAATGCGGTTCAGCGACGTCCTGCAGCCGGCGATCGGGCTGACGCGCGACGGTTTCAAAGTGACACCCGCGCTCGCGGGCGTCTTCGAGCGCCAGGCGGCGGGCCTGAAGAAGGATCCCGGATCCGCGAAACTCTATTTGCGGGGCGGCAATCCGCCCAAAGCCGGCGAGACCTGGCGGAATCCCGCGCTCGCCCAGGTGTTGTTGACCCTGGCCAAGGCCGAGTCGGTCGAACCGTTTTATCGGGGAGATATCGCGCTCCGGATCGCGGAGGCGTTTGCGAAGCAGGGTGGACTCGTGACGAAGGACGACCTCGCCGCGTATCGGGCCGAGCTGGTCCGGCCATTGGAGCTGACCTGGGGAGGCCGCACGATCTACACTGCGCCGCTGACCTGTGGAGGTTTCACGGTGCTGCAGATGCTTACCCTCCTGAAGGCGATGAGCTGGGACCGGATGTCCGGCGATCTCACGCGGGCGCACGCGCGCCTCGAGGCCATGCGGCTGGCGTGGCATGACCGGCTGGCGCTGCTGGGTGATCCGGAGTTCTCGGCGGTGCCGCAGGAGAAGCTGCTTTCGGACGACTATGCCGGCGAAAGTGCGCAGCGCATTCTCGCCGCCGTGAAGCGGGGACAGGTGGTCGACTATGGAGTCAAGACGACGTCCCAGGGCGGCACGTTGAGTTTCAGCGCCTGCGACCGCCACGGCAACGTCGCCGCGCTCACGCTCACGCACGGCGAATCGTTTGGCGCGCAGGTCACGGTGGACGGACTCGGACTCACGCTCGGCCACGGCATGTCTCGTTTCGACCCGCAGCCCGGCCATCCGAACGCGCCCGGTCCCCGCAAGCGGCCCCTGCACAACATGGTGCCGGTGGTCATCACCGAGGACGGCCGGCCCGTGGTGGCGATCGGCGGGCGGGGCGGCCGCAAGATCCCGAACGCGGTTTTCGAATTTCTCACGCAGTACGTCGTGGAGAACCGGCCGTTCGCGGCGGCGCTGGATGCCCCGCGGCTGCACACCGAAGGGGACCTCGGGGTCGAGTTTCAGAAAGAATGGCCGGCGGCGACGACCGAAGGCCTCGCGGGCCTCGGCTACGCGATGAAACCCGGCGGCAGCGCGACGTTGAGCGCCGTCGCGTGGGAAAACGGCCGCTGGGTCGCGGGCATGCGTTGAGGCGGCCGTCGGCTCACGCCAACGCGCCGGAGGCGG
>JBEIHL010000750.1:0-2653 GCA_040381375.1 Opitutaceae bacterium | reverse complement strand
CGACGCTGAGACCGTCGTGCACCATGCCCATGAGCGCCTTGGTGATCGCAGCGGGGTTGGCGTGCTGAATGATGTTCCGGCCGTAGACAATGCCCGAGGCCCCTTGCGCGAGCAGGGCGGCCGTGCGCTGCAGGATTTCGCGGTCGCTGACCTTGCCGCCGCCCCGCACGAGCACCGGCACGCTCCCGGCCACCTCGATCACCTTATGGTAGATGCTCACGTCGTCGGTCGGGTCGGCCTTGATCACATCGGCGCCGAGTTCCACCGCTTGGCGGACGAGCGGGATGATTTTCTTTTCGTCACCGTCGACCATGTAGCCGCCGGCCTTTTCGTTGGGTTGGAAGACGAGCGGCTCGACCATCATCGGCATACCGAGCCGGTCGGAGAGCGGCTTGAGCCGGAGAATGTTTTCCACGCAGGCCTCTCCGACCTCGGGCTGGCCGGGAATCTGGAAAAGATTCACGCACATGCACGCGGCATCGAGTTGCACCGCCTGCTCTACCGGACTGTCGATCATCAGGCTGTAGAGCGAACGCGGCAGCTCCTTGCCGTAAACGTTGGCGACATCGGTGCGCAGCACGAGTGACGGCTTGAAACGGCCGGGCAGCTTCTGCAGATGGCGCGCCTGGCCGACCGTGAGCTGGATGGCATCCGGACCGGCCTCCGCCACGATCGTGATCGCGCGCTCGAGGTTCTCGATGCCGCCGAGAAAATTGAGCTCGTTGAAGAAGCCGTGGTCGATCGCGACGTCGAAGCAGCGGCGGGAGCGGGGATGGAACAGGCGGTTGAGACGAAATGCTTTCATGAAATGGGCGAAGGTGAGAATTCCGACCGGGCGTGGGACACGCCCGTCCGGCGCGTCGTGGGCATGGGATCAGGACGCGGAGCCCGAGAGTCGGGCGCGCATCCGTGAGGTCAAGAATGGACATAAACGACCACAAATGAACATCGGGTTGGCCGGCCGAAAATTGACGGGAGCGCGCGCGCGTTTTGCTCGCCGCCGCCCGCCGGGTCGGTTCGGTTGGAAGCAATCCATGCGCACGTTCATTCCCCTCCTGCTGTTGTTGGTCGCGCCGGTCTGGGGCGCGGTGGTGCCGGTGCCGCGCGAGGTCGTGGCGCAGAAAGTGCCGGGCGCGAAGGCGCGGAACATCGTGTTCATTCTCGCGGATGACCATCGCTACGATGCGATGAGTTTCATGGGGCATCCGCTTGCCCGCACGCCGCAGTTGGACGCGATGGCGAAGAACGGCGTCCACCTGAAGAACGCGCTGGTCACGACGTCGCTATGTTCGCCGAGCCGGGCTTCGATTCTCACCGGGCTCTACACGTTTCGTCACCGCGTGATCGACAACAACCGCGCGATACCGGCGGGCACCGTCTACTTTCCGCAGTACCTGCAGCAGGCGGGCTACGCGACCGCCTTCATCGGCAAGTGGCACATGGGTGGAGACTCGGACGAGGTGCGGCCGGGCTTCGATCATTGGATAAGCTTTCGCGGGCAGGGACACTACCTGCCGCCCAACCCCGACTACACCCTCAACGTGAACGGACGGCGGGTGAAGCAGAAGGGGTACATTACGGACGAGCTGACCGATTACGCGCTCGAGTGGCTGGCGCAGCAAAAGCCGGGAGAGAAGCCGTTCTTTCTGTACCTCTCCCACAAGGCGGTACACGCGAACTTCACGCCTGCGGACCGGCATGAGGGCAAGCTCGCCCACCTGCCGTTCAAGCGTCCGGCGACGGAGGCGAAACCCGATCCGGCCGCGAACAAACCGCGGTGGCTGGCCGACCAGCGCAACAGCTGGCACGGGGTCGATTTCCCGTATCACAGCGACTTGGACATCGGGAATTACTACAAGCGTTACTGCGAAACGCTCAGCGCGGTCGACGACGGCGTCGGCCGCCTCATGGACCAGTTGAAGAAGATGGGCATCCACGACGAGACCCTCGTGGTTTACATGGCCGACAACGGCTTCATGTTCGGCGAGCACGGCTTGATCGACAAACGCGTTGCCTACGAGGCCTCGATCCGCGTCCCGATGCTGATGCAGTGCCCACAGCTCTTCAAAGGCGGCACCGTGGTCGACCAAGTGGTGGCGAACATCGACATCGCGCCCACGATTCTCGAGGCCGCCGGCGTGAGCGTGCCGCCGCACATGGACGGCCGCAGTTTCATTCCGCTGGCGCAGGGGCGCTCGGTCCCGTGGCGCGACTATTTCCTGTATGCCTATTATTGGGAGAAAAACTTTCCGCAGTCACCGACCGTGTTTTCCCTGCGCGGCGACCGGTTCAAATACATCACGTATTACGGGCTCTGGGATGTGGACGAACTCTACGACCTCAAGAACGACCCCGATGAATCGACGAATCTGATCCAGCGGCCCGAGCACCGGGCGACGGCGACCGCGATGGAGAAACGCCTATACGAGATGATGGCCGAGCTCGGCGGCATGGAGCTCCCGCTGAATCCGCCGCTCGGTGGTTCGCAGAACAAACGGCTGCGTTCGCGGGACGGTGACAAGGCGGCGGACTTTCCGCGGCCCATGGTGGTCGACCGTCCGATCAACACGAACGCGAATTGATCAGGCGCACCGCGGGTCGGTGAAGCCGCCCGGGTCGAGCAGCCTGGGGTCGAGCAGCCTGTCCCCAGGCT
>JBEIHL010000749.1:0-2653 GCA_040381375.1 Opitutaceae bacterium | reverse complement strand
TGACGGACGACGCGCCCTGAAGCGTGGGGAGCGATGGTAACTACTCGTCGTACCTGCCGACGCTCAGGGAGCGCCCGTTGTCCTTGGGGCCGAGCTTGAGAATGAACGGGGCCGCGACCTTCGCCCACGCCTCGGGTTTCGGATAACTCGACGCCCCCTCGGACCAGCATTCGCGCAGCAGCGCGGTGTCGATCACGCCGGGATTGAGCGGCACGGCCGCCATCCCGGCGGGCAGTTCCTCGGCCATGGCTTTGGTGAGGCCCTCGATCGCCCACTTCGACATGCAATACGGGCCGACGTCGGGGGAAACACTGCGTCCCCAGCCAGAGCTGAGGTTCACGATGACGCCCTTTTTCCGCGCGACCATGGCCGGCACGAAATGCCGGAGCACATTCTGGGTCCCGCGAATGTTCGCGTCGACCAGCCGGGTGAACTCACGGTCGTCCTGTTCCCAAACCGGCGCCAGGCGGTTCATGACCGCGGCGTTGTTGATCAGAATTTCCGGCGGGCTGTCGTTCTCCAGCACCTTGGCTGCCCAAATCGCCACCTTGTTGTCGAGAGCGACGTCGACGACCGCGAAGTCATGGGGCGCCTGATACGCCATGCGCAGATCGAAGATGGCGTCGCCGCTCCGCCCGCAGCCGATGACGGTGTGCCCGCCCCGGATAAACTCGTCCGTCAAGGCGCGGCCGAGTCCGCGGGTGACGCCGGTGATGACGATTTTCATGCGCAAACTACCGCGACTGCAGGCTGTGCTTCGTAAGTCCCACCTTCCGGCAGGCGTCCCAGACGAAGGTCAGCCGGTCGAGCGTGCCTTTTTCGTCCATGCGAATGAGCACCGGGATGTCCTTGTCGACGTTCTTTACCTGCTGCAGCAACTCGAGCAATTGGGCATCGGTCACATCCTTGCCATTGAAGCTCAGGGCGCCGTCCTTGCCGATGCCGATGGTGACATTGCCCCGGAACTCGTTCTTTCCCGCCGTCTCCACCTTGGGCAGCGTGATGTTCAGGGTGGATGCCGACCGGAACTGCATCGTGACGAACGCGAAAAAGATCAGCATCACGAGCACGTCGATCAGGGGCACGAGATTCATCTCGGGCCGCTTCCGGCGCTTGTTTTGCAGGAGGCTCATCCGCGGGTCCGCTGCAGTATCCGCTCCAGCAGCACATCGAGCTGCGCCGCGTAGTTCTCGATCTTGCGCTGCAGGTAACCGCTGCCGACGAGCGACGGGATCGCGATGCAGAGGCCGATGACCGTGGCCGAGAGCGCGAGGGCCACGCCCTGGGTGAACTGCACCGGATCCGGCAGGCCGGTGTCGGGCGAAATTTGCGAAAACACCTGGAGCAGACCGACCACCGTCCCGGTCAGGCCGATGAGCGGCGCGGCGGCGTATACGACATCCAAATACGGCACGCCGCGTTCCATCCGGTTCAACTCAAGGCGGGCGAACGCCTTCACCGCGCCCTCGTCGTTCTTGTGCTCCTCCGCGAATTCCACGATCCGCGCGAGCACCGTGTGCTTCCCTCCCATCAGCGGCCGACCGGAGACCACCGCGTCGACCAGATCCTGCGGCATCACCGCCGCCCGGCGCAGCGCGTAGGCCCGCTCGCACACGATGAACACGGCGGCCGCCGAGCAAATCCCCAGGGGATAGATCAGCACCCCTGCCCCTTTGAATACATCAATCATCGCGAAGAACATGGCTGGAGGGAATAACGTGCCGCGGTGGGACGGCGCGGCGAGGGAAAAGTTCGCCGAAAAGGTGGAGCAGCCTGTCCTCAGGCTGCTTCGGGAGCTTTCGAATCAGGTCGAACCAGCAGCCTGGGGACAGGCTGCTCCACCTGGCGCAAGCCTCCAACCACCTCAGGCCGCCAGGTACGGCAGCTTGGTCGCCGTCGTCTTCATCGCGGCCATGCCGTCAAGCAGCTCGCCGATGGCGTCCCAACGCCCATTGACGAGCGCGTCCCGGGCTGCGGCCCGGACCTCGGCCTTCACGGTCTGGCCGCCGAAGCGGATTTCCTGGTTGGCGACATCGACCACGATTTCCGTCGCCGGATTCGCTTCGATGGCCGCGGCGATTTTCGCGATGTCCTCGCGGGCGGCCGTCGCGCACGGGATGCCGAGCGTCGTGCAGTTGCCGAAGAAGATCTCGGCGAAGTTTTCCGCGACGATCGCCTTGAAGCCGTACTTCTGGATCGCCTGGGGCGCGTGTTCGCGCGACGACCCGCAGCCGAAGTTGGCGCCGGAGAGCAGCACGGTGGCGCCCTTGAAGCGCGCTTCGTTCAACGGGTGCGGCCGGTCGGAGCCGTCGGCGTTCTTGCGCACGTCGAAGAACAGGAATTCGCCGAGCCCGTCGAACGTGACGCACTTCATGAAGCGCGCCGGGATGATGCGGTCGGTGTCGATGTCGTTGCCGGGGACGCACACGCCGCGGCCGGTGATGGAGGAGATTTTTTCGAGAGCCATGGGAGAGGAGGATAGGGTCTCGCGCGGAGGCGCGGAGGCGCGGAGAAATTCAGGTTCTCTGCGACTCAGCGCCTCTGCGCGAGAATTTGCTTCAGTTGGAGCTGACGTGGAAGACCTCGCGTGCGTCGGCGATGCTGCCGGTGACGGCGGCGGCCGCGACCATGAGCGGGCTCATGAGGATCGTGC
>JBEIHL010000748.1:0-2656 GCA_040381375.1 Opitutaceae bacterium | reverse complement strand
TCGCCTCCGACCAGTACGGCGGCCTTTACCGGCTCACCTTGCCGGCGGTGGGCACTTCGACCGGCACGAAAATCGAGAAGCTCGACATCGACTTCACCAAGGTGATCCGCGACACGCCACCACCCCCGCCGGATCCCAAGGCCGAAACCAAGAAAAAGGGCGGCAACAATCTCGCCGCAGTCACCGTGGTCGCGCACGGCCTGCTCTACGCCTTCGACAGTCTGTACGTCATGGTCAACGAAGGCCGGCCCCGCGCCGGCGTGTGGCGGGTCCGCGACACCAACGGCGACGACCAGTTCGATCAGTTCGAGTACATCCGGCCCATCAAGGTGGGCTCCGGCGAGCATGGCACGCACGCGCTCGTGCTCGCGCCCGACGGCAAATCGATCTACTTCGCCAACGGCAATCACACGGACCTGCCGCCCAACCTGGAGAAGACCCGCATGGTCAAGTGGGGAGAGGATCACCTGCTGCCTCGCATGTGGGACGCCCGCGGGCACGCTCGCGAAAAATACGCTCCGGGCGGTTACATCGCCCGCATGGATCCGGACGGCAAGTCGGTCGAGCTCTTCTCGATCGGATTCCGCAACCAGTACGACATGGCGTTCGACCAGAACGGCGAGCTCTTCACTTACGACTCCGACATGGAGTGGGACCAAGGGTCGCCCTGGTATATGCCGACGCGCATCAATCATGCCGTCGACGGTGGTGACTACGGCTGGCGCAGCGGCGCCGGTCGCTGGCCCGCCTATTACGCCGACAGCCTCGCCGAGGTCGTCGACATCGGGCCCGGTTCGCCCACCGGCGTGGCCTTTGGGACCGGGGCGAAGTTCCCGGCGAAGTACCAACGCGCGCTGTTCGCCGCGGACTGGACGTTCGGCACGTTGTACGCAATCCACCTCACGCCCGATGGCGCCAGCTTCCGCGGCGAGAAGACCGAGTTCGTATCCGGGAAGCCGTTACCGCTCACTGACGTCGTGGTGAATCCCAAGGATGGCGCGATGTATTTCGCCGTCGGCGGCCGTCGCACGCAGTCCGCGCTTTATCGCGTCACCTACACCGGTACCGAGAGCACCGCGCCCGCCAAGGCGCCGGCGCCGACCGCGGCCGCGCTCCTGCGCCGGAAGCTGGAGGCGCTGCACGCCGACGGGCTCGGGGCCGACGCGATCGACACCGCCTGGCCACACCTTTCGAGTCCGGATCGTTTCATCCGGTTCGCCGCCCGCGTCGTGCTCGAGAAGCAGCCCACCGAGCGCTGGGCGAGCCGCGCGCTCGCCGAGCTGCAGCCGCAGGCCTCGATCGAGGCGCTGATCGCGCTCGCCCGGGTCGGCGACAAGGCGCTCCAGCCCAAACTCATCGCGTCGCTCAGCCGGCTCGATCTTGCTGATGTGGGTGGGGCTTCACGCCCCGACCGACCAGCGGACGCTCCAAAGTCGGGACGTAAAGCCCCTCCCACAGCGGCCAATCTGCAACTGCCGCTCCTGCGCGCGTGGCAGTTGGCGTTCACGCGGATGGGACGGCCGTCGGACGAAGTCTGCGCCACCGTCGCGGCCAAACTCGACCCGCACTTTCCGCACGCGGACCCGATGGTGAATCGCGAGATGGTTTCATTGTTGATCTACTTGGGATCGCCCACGGTGGTTGCGAAAACCGTCCCGTTGCTGAGCGTATCCGAGCCGATCGGCCCGACCGGCGAGGAACTCGGCGGCGCGGCGCTCATCGCGCGCAACGACCAGTACGGCGCAACGGTCGCGAACGTATCGAACAGCCGGTCTGACCGGCAGCAGATCGCGTTCGCCTATGCGCTGCGCAACGCGACCGTCGGCTGGACGCCGAAGTTGCGGGCGGAATTTTTCTCCTGGTTCCCGCGCACGCGGAACTGGAAGGGCGGTTCAAGCTTCACCGGCTTCATCCAGAACATCCGCACCGAGTCGCTCGCGAATGTGCCTGACCGCACCGAGCGCGCCGCGTTCGATGCGCTCTCCAAACCGGCTCCGGCGGGATTCGCCGCGCCCGCCATCATGCCGAAGGGTCCGGGCCAGGCGTATACCGTCGCGGGGGCGTTGGCCGCTCTGCCGGCGAAGCTGAGCGGTCGTGATTTCGAGCGCGGCAAGGCGATGTTCACCGCGACCGCCTGCCTCATGTGTCATCGCTTCGGGACCGATGGCGGCGGGGTTGGCCCCGACCTCACCGGCGCCGGCAGCCGTTACAGCATCCGCGACCTGCTCGACAACATCATCAACCCGTCTGCGGTCATCAGCGACCAGTTCGGCACGGAGCAGATCGAGCGCACCGACGGTGATCCGATTGTCGGCCGGGTGGTCGGCGAGGCGAACGGCGAACTGCAGATCATGGCGAACCCGTTTGCTCCCGATGAGAAGGTCGCCGTGAAAACCGCGGCCGTGAAGGCGCGAAAACCCTACAACGTGTCCATGATGCCGCCGGGCCTGATCAACTCGCTCAGCCCCGACGAGCTCCAGGACCTGCTCGCGTACATCCTCAGCTCCGGCAACGCGGGCGACGCGATGTTCCGGAAGTAGGATTTCGCCCAAAGGCATTGTCCCTCCTGGGAGCGGGGGCCCCCCCCAGCGCCAATTAGAACAGTGGGGGCCGGGGGGGACGCCCCCCCCCGGGCCACCCAAAATAACCCACCCCC
>JBEIHL010000747.1:0-2659 GCA_040381375.1 Opitutaceae bacterium | reverse complement strand
GGTCTTCACCCAGTCGACGCTTTCGTGCTCCAGCACCTGGCCGACGAGGAAATAGTGGATCACGCCGCCGCGCGCCTTCACGCGCTGCGCCGCCTCGACGCAGTAGCGCTTCGTGACGTCGTTGAGATTGCCCTTCTCGTAATCCCAGTGGGTGTTTTCCCACTGGGGGAAATTGCGGGACATCTCCATGTCGAGTGTAATGGCGATCAGCGCGCGGTTGGAATCCGCCGCGAGTTCCCGGTTCGCGTCTTGCGCCAGGCCGCGGGAGCGAAGCAACAGGCCGCCCGCCCCCAGCGCCGAGGTGGCAAGGAAACCGCGGCGCGAAAGGTGGGGCCAGGAAAACGACGAGGGATTCATAGGGTGAACGAAAGCCTTACCGGGCGGGCGCCGGCCAGTTCAGATGTCGGTGCAGAAAATCATACGTCACCGCGCCGTCGATACGATGCGGTCCGTCGAAAAACGCGAGCGTGGTGCGCTCCGGAATGCCGAGCTTGGTGTAAAGCCGCCGCACCTTGGCGTATTCCCCGGCGACCCACTCGTCCCGCGCGACGCCATCGTCGTGCCCGCGCTCGACCATGAACGGCCGCGGCGCGATCAGCGCCGCCATCTCAGCATGGTTGAACGTGTGCCCGAGGTCGAATTCGTACACCTCCCAGACATTGTTATACATCATGCTGTGGATGTGATCGACGGTGACGTTCTTGTAGACCCACTCGTTGAAATCACCGGACGCGATCACGACCGCATACTGCTCGCGCAGTGCCGGCACGCGCACCGCAGTGTTGCCGCCGTACGAGAGGCCGTAGAAGCCGATGCGCTGCGGATCGACGTACGGCAGCGACGACAGCCAGCGCAGGTGCTGCTGGTGCTGCACCGTGGTCGCGGCAAACAGGGTCTTGCCCACGGGATGCGCGAGTCGCTGCAGATGCCGGAATTCGTTTCCGCCGCGATAGTAGTTGTGCGGCGCATACGTGATGAAGCCGCGCTCGGCCAACCGCGTGGCGTAGCCCTGGTAAACCTTAAACGCCCGGCTCTCGGGATTCGCGTCCACGACATCGGCCGGCACGCCCTCCAGCCCATGCTGGCAAACGACCACCGGACGCCGCTCGCCGGGACGAATATCCTTCGGCACGAGCAACTGGCCCCACGCGAAAAGTCCGCCATCCACGTCGAGCACGACCTCATACACCGTGATCCGCGGCAAGTCCGCGATGCGCCGCGTGCGCGCGTTGGGCGCCACCGCCGGCGGCGGATAGCGTCCGATCAAATTATCCCACATGCTCGCGCGGTACTTCGCACTGACGTCAGGCCAGGCGGCCGCGGTCGTCGGCTTCGCGTCCGCCCAGAACTTGTCGCGCACGCCCGCCGATAGCCGCATCAGGGTCTGCGAGTGCTCGACGAGCTGGGCGACCTGCCGTTGCTGGCGCGCTCGCGCGGCCGATGCGTCGGACCTCGCAACGGCGACGTCGGGGGAAAGAGCTGGCGGGGTGGCGCGGACGCCGAGTTGTTCGAGCAGCGCCTGCAGGGCTGGAGCGGAGCCCGCCCGCACCATCGTGTCGCCCGGGCCCGCGATCACGGTGACGCGCGGCCGGATCGTGTTCTGGCCGGCAAAAAAAGCCTCGGCCCTCGCCACCTCGGCGCGCACCCGGGGCAGCGCGGGCGTAACGATCCGGCCCGGGGCGCCTGAGAGCCGGCGTCCCGGACGCAGCTCAGGCGGACCGCTCACTTGGGGTGCCGCACTATACTCGACGACCAGACCGCGGGGCGCGATCAGCCCGGCGAGTTCCGCATCGCCAAACTCGGCGAGCAGCCCGAACACGTCGCGATAGATCGGCTCGGCCGCGATATCCTGGCGGGAATCGAAATGGCCGCTCACCCACACCGCGCCGATGCGCGAATCGAGCGCAGCACTGTGCAGCGCGATCAGGCCACCTTCGCCATAGCCCGCGACGCCGATCGGTAGCCGCGTGCCGGCGTTGAGTCGCTCGAACCAATCGACCGCCGCGAGGACTTTCTGCACCTCGTAGCCGATGATATGCCGACCCATCTGGTAGGCCTGCCGCCAGATCCACTCCCGGTGCGGCTGGTTGGTGAAGGTCACCGCCGGGTTGCCGGAGAATTCGTCGCTGCGGTCGATGAGCACCGGCACGAGCACCTGGCAGCCGGCCGCCGCCAAGCGCGCGGCGAACGGTTCCGTCGTGGCGTCCGCACCAGCCAGTCCCGCGATCAACTCGGGCGTCTGGTCCGCATCGGGCAGCGCGACGATCCGCGCCGTGACGGCGCCCTTCGGTTCGAGCAGGAGTCCTTCGGCCCAGACCTCACCGAACGCGCGCCAGCGCACCGCGCGCACCGTGTACGTGGCGGTTTCCGCCCGCAGCGCCGGGCGTTCGACGGTCGCCAGCAAATCCGGACCCGACTCGACGGCGGGTCGCGCCTCGACGACCCCAATGAGCCGACGCAGCCGCTCCCGGTTCGGTTCGATCGAGGCTTCGTACGCCGCGAGCGAGGAGAAATCGCGCTGCCAGCGCGCGGCGCGTTCGGTCACGGAGGCGTCGATCTGCCGCTGGTAAAAACTCCTCAGCGCGCCGCGCATCGCCACCGACAAGTCCTCGTTCCCCTCGAGCGGACGAGTGCCGGCCAGGGGTGCCGCCTCGGCGGC
>JBEIHL010000746.1:0-2666 GCA_040381375.1 Opitutaceae bacterium | reverse complement strand
TTCGACCCGATGCGGACGAGGGCGTCCCCGCTCCCAGGGATGACCTTCACTTCCGACTCGCCGCCGCCGGCGCGGCGTCGCATCGAAAGCCATGCGCAAGATCCAATGGGGCGTTTTGAGCACCGCGAAAATCGGGGTAAACAAGGTCATTCCCGCGCTGCAGGCGTCGCAGTTCGGCACCGTAGCGTCGATCGCCTCGCGCGAACCCGCGGCGGCGCAGGCGGCGGCGCAGCGGCTCGGCATTCCACGGGTGCACGGCTCGTATGAAGCGCTGCTCGCCGATCCGGCGATCGACGCGATCTACAATCCGCTGCCCAACCACCTGCACGTGCCGTGGTCGATCCGCGCGCTCGAGGCCGGAAAGCATGTGCTCTGCGAAAAGCCGATCGGCCTCGATACGGGCGAGGCCCGGACGCTGCTCGCGGCGGCCCAACGTTTCCCCCGGCTGAAGATCATGGAGGCGTTCATGTACCGGCACCACCCGCAGTGGCAGGGGGCGAAGCGACTCATCGCGCAGGGCGGGATCGGTACGCTGCGGACCGTGCAGGCGTTTTTCTCCTACTCGAATCTCGATCCCAAGAATATCCGCAACGACGCCGCGATGGGCGGCGGCGGCATGATGGACATCGGGTGTTACTGCATTTCGCTCGCGCGTTTCCTCTTCGAGGCGGAGCCGGTGCGTGTCCATGGCATCGCGGAAATCGACCCGGCGTTCGGCGTCGACCGGCTTGCGTCAGGCCTGCTCGAATTTCCGACCGGGACCGCCACGTTCACCTGCGCCACGCAGCTCGCGGCGTATCAGCGGGTGAATATCTTCGGCACGGAGGGACGCATCGAGATCGAGATTCCGTTCAACGCCCCGCCCGACCGCCCGACCCGGATCTTCTACGAACGCGCCGGCACCACCAACCCGCTCACCTTTCCCGCCTGCAATCAGTACTCGATTCAAGGCGACCTCTTCGCCCGCGCCATCCTCGACGACACGCCGGTGCCGACGCCGCTGGAGGACGCGCTCGCGAATTTGCGCGTGATCGAGGATCTGCTCGCGCAGGCGCGACGGTGAGGGCCGGAAGTTTTTTGAATCCTCAGGGGAAATCCTTGAACCACGCGATCTGCGGCCAGGGTGACTTCATGTCGTACGGCTGCGGTGCACCCGGCGTCGCGCGACCACGCTCGATCGTTTCGCGCAGCAGGCGACCGAGCCGCTGCACAATCTCCGGATGCTTCGCCGCGAGATTCGTCGTCTCGGCCGGGTCGTTCGCCAGATTGTACAACTGATATGGCGGCAGGCCGGTGAAGTCGTCCACCTTCGCCTGCGTCCACGGCGACGGCGAACGCGTCGGCGAACTCCACCCGCCCGAGCCGGGACACAGGATCAGCTTCCAGTCACCCTGCCGGATCGCGAACTCCCCTTCGGCCGAATGGTGGACGAGGCTGTCGCGCCGGCTCGCCGGGGCGCGCTGGCCACGCAACAGCGCCAGCAGACTCGCGCTGTCCTCCGCCGCGTTTTCCGGCAGTTTCACCCCGAGCACCTCGGCCATCGTGGCATAGACGTCGAGATGGCCAATCAGGTCGGAGGAACGCGAACCCGCCTTCGTCACTCCGGGCCAGCGCGCTAAAAACGGCACGCGATGTCCGCCCTCGAAGGCATCGGACTTGGTGCCGCGAAAACCGCCGCTCGAGTCGTGACCGAGATCGCGGTGCCGCGGAATATCGCCGGCGGGCGCGTAGCCGTTGTCGGTGGTGAAGACCACGAGCGTATTCGACGCCAGGCCTTGTTTCTCCAGCGCGGCCAGGATCGCGCCGACGTCGGCATCGACCTGCAGGACAAAGTCGCCGTACGGCGTGCGCGTTTTCCCGGCAAATGCCGGCGTCGCGAGCGTCGGCGTGTGTGGCGCCGCCAGCGCGAGGTAGACGAAGAACGGCTTCCCGTCGCGCGCCGCCGCCCGCTCGGCGATAAACCCGATCGTCTTCTCCGTGATCCGGGGCTGCACGTCCTCCATCTTGAAATCGCCTCCGATCGGGCCCTTGCGCCACAGCTTGGGCGCGGGACTGTCGTCCACCGTGCCGGTGGGCGGGCGCGTGACCCGGTCGTTCTCGATCCAAACGTAGGGTGGCATGTCGAGCGACGCGCTGATGCCGAAGAATCGTTCGAATCCGTGCGCCGTCGGTCCGCCGCCGAGCGGCTTCGTGTAGTCGACATCCTCGACGCGCGGCCCGGTCTTCACCCAGTCGAAGCCGAGGTGCCACTTGCCGAACATCGCCGTCGCGTAACCCTGCTGGCGCAGGAAACCCGGCAGCGTGAGCCGGCCCGGTTCGATCAGGCTCGGGCCGTAGCCCTGCAGCACGCCGCGCTTGAGTTTGGTGCGCCACGAATGCCGGCCGGTCAGCAACGTGTAACGAGTCGGCGTGCAGACGCCCGACGACGAATGCGCGTCGGTGAACACCATGCCCTCCCGCGCGAGCCGGTCGAGGTGCGGCGTCTGCCAGATGCTCTTCGGATTGAGATGCGACACGTCGCCGATGCCCATGTCGTCGGCGAGGATGAAGACGACATTCGGCCGCGCGGGCGCGGCGGCGTGGGCGAGCGAACCGACGAGTGCGAGCAGGCAGAGACGCCAACCCACTTTGACGGCGGCCAACGCGGAGGCCGAAAGGCGGAGCAG
>JBEIHL010000745.1:0-2667 GCA_040381375.1 Opitutaceae bacterium | reverse complement strand
CGGCCGAAGTCGGACGACGTGAAGGTCGTGACCTGTTCGGCGGCCCCCAGCACAACCATGGTGCGGTGAAGCGCGGCGACGTTGCGGCTCACGTCGGCGAAGAGGTTCGCATGCGCGCCCAATTGGGCGTCGTGCAGATCCCAGCCGCCAATACGGGCGAAGAAGATCTGACGCTTCAACCCGAGTTGCGGCGCGGCGGCGATGAGCCGGGCGATCGTGCGAAGCTGCTGGCCGAGATTCGAGCCCGAGAACGCCGTCGTGAACGGCGGGTTCCCGCTCAGGATGCCAGAGACCATCGCGCTGTCGGAAATCGCGTTGGCGGTGAGCCCGGCGAAAGCGGCCTGGAAAAGGTTTCCATTGGGGCCGGCGAGCAGATCGTTCTGCGCCCGCGTGCGCATGCCGGCCGCGTTGGTGGCGCTGGGCGACGAACCTGACAGCGAAATAGCTCCGCCGGGGTTGACGGCGAACTGCGAGACGCGCTTGCCGACCTGGAACGAGTTCTGGCCGTTGAGGCTGATCGCCATCGAGACGCTGCTGTTCGCGTTCATCGCGTCGACCAAGTCGGCCACGCGGCCGCCCCAGCCGGTCGTGAACGGCTTGTCGGCGATGCTGCTCTGCCATTCGACCTGCTGGTCGTTATGCGAGAACAGTTGCGGCGGCAGCGGCACCGAGCGCGCGTTGTATTGCGCCTTCGTCGTGGGCACGACGAGCGTGCCAACATTGCCGATCAGGGCCATCTTGCCCTCGTCGAACAGCGATTTCAGGCCCGTGTTGTTCGCGCCCGCGACGTCTGCATTCATGCTCGTGTGCAGCGCCCACTCGCGACCATCCGAGGTCTTGGGCGTGATGCCGAGGAGCTGCGTGCGGGGCAGTGAAATTGCCCCGCGGCCGGCCACCGACGCGTAGGCATTGTAGCCATTGGTGTCGAACGGCACGATCATGTTGTTGGCGTCGTTGCCTCCCGCGAGGAAGAGACACACGAGAGCCTTGTAGTCCGGCGGCAGCGCTCCGGCCCGGGCGGGCTGCGGACCGTTGGTCGGACTGGCCACCGCGCCCATCATGCGGAGCTGGGCCAGGGTGGAGAGCATACCGGTGGCACTGACGGCGGCGCAGCACGCGCCAATGAACCGGCGGCGATTGGGATCAAACTTCGGATTTTTCGGGTTCATGGCGGCAGATTATTTTTGAACGGCTCCGAACTGGGTGGTGAGCATCAGGTAGATCGCCGAACGGACCCGCTCGAGGTCGTTGGCGGTGTTGGTGGCGGTGCCGGCGGGCATCGCGTTGATCGCGGCAACAATCCGGTCCGTCGACGCCTTCGGCGCGGAGCCACCGGCGAGCAGCAGGTTGAACGCATCGACCATTTGCTGCGGCGTGCGCGCCTGCGAGAGCCAGGGCGTCAGGTTGAGACCGATGGTCTGCTGGGCCATGTCCGTCATCGAACGGGTCGCGTAGATATAGCCGTAGTAGAAATTCGGCTGGGTCAGCGCGGTCGTGTCGGTGAGGATTTGGTACTCCGGCGCGTAGAGGCCGGCGGCGGCAATCGCGCCGGGGAGCACGAAATTAGGCTCGTAGAAGTTGAACACCGTCGGCGCCCGCAGGACCGCCTGGGCGAGCGCGCCCTCCGGATTGGGGATGTTGAAGCGGCCGAGATTCGAGGCGGCATCGAACGCGCGGAACAGCGCGGTGGCCCGGAGCAGCGGCTCCTTCATCTTGCCGAAATTGGCCGTGGCGGCGACGGCGCTCGAGCGCGCCTCGTAGTCGAGCAGGATGGCCCGCACAACCGCCCGCATATCTCCGCGCACGCCCGCGCCGTTGTTGGCGAAGGCCTGCGACACCCGGTAAATATAGCCCGGGCTGGGATTGCTGGTCACGAGCCGCTGGATGAGCTGACGCACGATGAACGGACCCGTGTTCGGGTGATTGAAGAGTGCGTCGAGGGTGTCCTTCAGATCCTGGATGCCACCCTGCGCGGCCGGCAGCACCTTGCCGCCGAGGATCGTCTTCGCGGTGTCGTCGTGGAACGCCGGCCAAAGCATCATCGGCGCGATGTAGTCGGCCGGACTGCCGCGGAAGAGATTGGCGTTGGCCGTGGCATTCGGGGCCGGATTCGCATAACCCCAGCCAGTGAAGACCTTCGCCAGTTGAACGATCGTCTCCTGGGAGTAAGTCGGAATCGGCTGGCCGGTCGGATCGAGTTTGAGGGTGCCGTCCGGGTTCAGCTCGTGCAGACCGATCGTGAAGAGCTGCATGAGTTCACGCGCGTAGTTTTCGTCGGGCGTGGTGTTGTTCGCCGCTTTGGCGTTGCGCAGCGAGCTGAGGTAAATGCCCATCATCGGGCTCAACGTCACCTGCTCCAGCATGTCACGGAAGTTGCCGAACGCGCCGTTGACGAAGATGTCGTAGTAGTTGGCCGCGCCTTCCTGCCAGGCACTGATGGTTCCATTCTGGTCGGAGATGACGAGGATCTGGCTGAGCGCGAAAGCGACGCGCTGCCGGAGTTGGTCCTGCCCGGTAACGGCGGTCTTCCACCAGGCAGCCTGCCGGTGCGAGCCACCCGGGCGCGTGTTGGGCGAGCCGTTGACCGAGCCTTGGCCGCCAGCGTTGATCGCCTCGAAGTCAGCCATGGTGGCGGCGCGTTGTGACGTGGCCGGCACGGACATCTGT
>JBEIHL010000744.1:0-2669 GCA_040381375.1 Opitutaceae bacterium | reverse complement strand
TGCCACTCACGTAGGCGAACGCCCCGACCGAAGCGAAGGTCGCGCTGAGGCTGGGCGAACCGCCCCAGTTGTCGTTCTCCGACGTCTTGGTGGCGCCGGCGAAGAGTTCGATCTTGGGATCACCGAGTGTGCCGGAAAGGTTGAACGGCGCGGCGCCCAGCGTCGGTCCCGCCGCCCGGATCAGAATGGGTTTCGAGCCCGACGTGCCGGCACCGCCGACGACGTAGCCCATCGTAAACGTGTCACCGCCGGCATCGAGGCTGGTGAGGATGGAAAGGTTGACGAGTCGCGCCGTCGAGCCGGCGGGTGGGGGAGTGCCGGCTTCGGCGGCGCCCGGGCTGCCGTTCACGTTGGCGGATGCGCGCCAAACGGTGCGCTCCTGCCAGTCCTTGGGCAGCGTGGTGGCGGGCGAGGCCACCACGATGGCACGGCCGCCGCCCGAAGCCGACGGATACCAGGTGGGTTCGAAGCGGAAACGCAGGATGTGCACTCGCCACGGTTCCGGCAGCGTGAGCGCGATGGTTTCGCCCGTGTTGTCGAAGGCGCCGTTGAAGCCGCCGGCCGCCATGAAGCCGGTCGAACCGGGATAGCGCGACAGGAACGAACTGCGGTCGTTGGCGACCACGACGAACGCGCCGGGGGCGAGCGTGGTGCCGGGGGGGAAGGTGTGCGAAATGCCGTTGGTGAGGCGCACGCCGCCGAGGTCCAGCGTGACGTTGCCGATGTTCTGCAGCTCGATGTACTCGTAGTCGCTCGAGTTGGCCGGAGCCGCCGGCTGGTACATCACTTCGGTGATGCGCAGGTTGTCCAAGAGTGCCTGATACGACGCCGGCAGCGGCGTGAGATTGGGCAGGCCGGGGGTCGGAATGGGGAGGGCGACGATTGTGGCCGCGCCGTCGGGGCTGCGGCCGGAAGCGCGGTCCGTGGCCTGATTGACGAGGACCACCTGGTCGATCTGTTCGTTGTTTTCGCCGTTGAGCGTGATGGTTTCGCGATCGCCATCGAGGCCGAAGACAAAATCGGCCCCGTAGAGCGGAAGAAATCCGTTCGCGTCGATGAAACTGAGCGGCGGAAACGTGAAGCGGGTCGGCCGGGCCACATCATCCGTGAGACGGACGCCGCCGATCGCGACCGGCTGGGCGGCGGGGTTGAACAACTCGATCAGGTCATGATCGAGGCGGAAGGTGATCTTCCCGGCCCACTCATTGATCTTCACCCCGGCGGGACCCGCGAGGGTGACGGCGTTCCCATTGGCGGCGGCGGGCGTGGGCGCGGTCAGGGCCCAGATGTTGGAACCGGCGCCGGTGCGGGAGACGGAGAAGTTCTGAATCTGAAAACCGAATACGATCGAGTCCAGCAGGACGCCGCCGTTGGCCGGGGTGTCGTAGAGCCGGATCTGGTCGCCCTCGGCATCGAGGGCGAAATCGGTGTGCAGTCCCGGGGCGGTGAGCTCCGAGTCGGCATACACCACAAGATATCCGCCGGCGGCGAGGGAAGTCCCGGCCGGAAAGACGAACTTGCGCGGCAACAGCGGATCGTCGCTCAGGCTCTTGCCGGAGAGGTCGACGGCCGCCGCCCCCGCGTTGTGCAGCTCGATCAGGTCCGGAAACGTGCCGGCGTTGGCGATCCGAGTGTTGGCCGCCAGCACCTCATTGATTCGCAGTGCGGGTGTGGAGGCGGCCGTGACGGTGGAGGTGCTCGTTGGAACCGCGAAAAGGGTGGGCCCGAGCAGGGTCACGAGGAGCGGCAGAAGTGCCTTGAGACGAGTGATTCGGTGACCGGACATAGTGTTCCTCAGACATCGGCGCGGCGGCGGTGGGACTGCAGCGGAAAGTACGTAGCGTGATGCGGTCTACCCGGATGGGCGGACGACTGCGTCCGACCTCGAGGTGACAGCTACGGCGGCCGCGCTGGTCGCCTCGTCAAGCTGCCTTCGCCGGGAGCGCGAATAGTTCGGCCAGGGTCTCGCGCAGGGTCGAGGGAAAGACCGGCTTGTAGAGAATCCGGTCGACCCGCAGGGCCAGGTACTTCCGCGCGACCACGTCGCCGAGTTCGGAGCTAAGGACCATGATCCGGCCAGGAAGCACGATTTCGCGCAGCTTCGTGACCAGTTCCAGGCCATTGAGATTCGGCATGTGGTGGTCGGTGATGACCAAATCGAAGCGGCGGTCTTCCAGCACCCGGGCGAAAGCAAGTGCGCCGTCGGCGACACACTCAACGGCATGTCCCTCGCGACCGAGGAAGATGCGGGCGAAATCACGCAATTCACGTACGTCATCGGCATACAGGATCCGCAGCGGGCGGGTCCGCGTGCCTGCTTCGCGGGCAGGGAACAAGGTCGAAGATAAGTGGGTGGCCATGGTAGGGCGTATTATTTGCAGTCCGAGACTCGTACGGCGCGTACGTGTTCACTGCACGCCGTGCTAAAAAACGGTCAAAGTTCCCCGCCGGGCCGCCCGTCCGCCCGGCTGCTTACCGTGGGACGTAGTCGAGATACGGTCCGAGCCAGCGTTCGACTTCCGCTACGGACATCGCCTTCCGGGCCGCGTAGTCCTCGACCTGGTCGCGCCCGACCTTGCCGACGGCGAAGTATTTCGCTTCGGGGTGGTTGAAGTAGAGGCCGCTCACACTGCTCGCCGGACTCATGGCACAACTTTCGGTCAGAGTGA
>JBEIHL010000743.1:0-2672 GCA_040381375.1 Opitutaceae bacterium | reverse complement strand
GCGCTGGGGCACCTTCGCCGCCGGCGCCGCCGACTGGACCTGGCACGAGAATCCGGTGCCCGAGCGGGACGCGCACTTTGTCAGTCAGGCGAACGCCTTCCTGGATCAGATCGCGGGGCAACCCGCCCGGCTCTGCTCCCTCGAGGCCGCCGCGCAAACCCTGCGTTTCAACCTCGCGGCCCTCGCCGCCACGACCGCCGACCGCCGCGTGTTTTTGCGCGATCTGCCGATGGGAAACTGAACTCCGTCACCATGTCCTCCCCCCTCCGCCTCGCCATGCTGGGCATGATCCCCGGCAACGGTCACCCGTATTCCTGGTCCGCGATCGTCAACGGCTTCGACTCGGTCGGGATGGCCGCGTGCCCGTATCCGGTCATTCCGAAGTATCTCGGCGCCCAACCGGCGGGAACCGTCGGGATTGAGGGCGTCCGCGTCACGCACCTCTGGACCGATGATCCCACCGAAGCGCCGGCGGTCGCCGCGGCGGCACTGATTCCGCACATCGCCGCGCGACCCGAGGACGTGATCGGCCACGTCGATGCGGTGCTCATCGCCACCGACGATGGCTTCGACCACGTGCGCCGCGCCCGGCCGTTCGTCGAAGCCGGAATGCCCGTCTTCGTCGACAAACCACTCGCGCTGTCCCTCGAGGATCTGCGCACTTTCGTAGCGTGGGAGAAGGCAGGCGCCCGGATTCTATCGTCCAGCGGACTCCGGTACGCACCGGAATTGGCCCCCTACCTCGCCGGCACGAGGAACCCCGCGATCGGCGACCTGCGCTGGATGTCCGGCGTGAGCACCAAGACCTGGGAGCGTTACGGGATCCATCTGCTCGAGCCGATCGCGCAGGTGCTCGGACCGGGATTCGAGAGCGTGCGACTGGAAACGTCCGCCGCCGGCAATCGCGGGCTGGAGGTCGCTCACCTTTCCCACCGCAGTGGGGTGCAAGTGACGTTGCCCGTGATCGCCGACGGCGGCGCCACGTTCGGCACGCTGCACCTCTGCGGCACGGCCGGACAGGCGACGATCCGGTTTTCGGATACGTACGCCGCCTTCCGCGGGCAGATCGTGAGCTTCATCGACTTTGCACGCAGCGGTGTAGCACCCTACCCGTTTGCCGAGACGGTCGAATACATGGCGGTGCTCATCGCCGGTATTCGCAGTCGCAACGAAGGCTCGCGCCGCGTCGAGGTTCGCGAAATCCTGTCCGCCCTCTCCTCATGAAACTCCGACCCAGCCGGCTGCTTTCGCTGCTCCGCGAGAACCAGCTCGCCACCACCTTCAAGGTGAACCTCAACGACCCGCGCGTCATCGAGATCGCCGGTCTTTCCGGCTGCGATGCCGTGTGGATCTGCGGCGAACACGTGCCCAACGACTGGACCAATCTCGAGAACCAGATCCGGGCGGCGCGCCTCCACAACATGGACTCGCTCGTGCGGGTCGCCCGCGGCAGCTACAGCGATTACATCCGCCCGTTCGAAGCCGACGCCACCGGCATCATCGTGCCGCACGTCGCGAGCGCCGACGATGCCCGGCAGATCGTGGACTGGGTGCGTTGTCATCCCGTGGGCAAGCGTCCGCTCGATGGTGGGAACACCGATGGCCAGTACTGCCTGATCCCGATCACGGACTACGTGCGGCACACCAATGAAGAGCGGATCGTGATTCTCCAGATCGAGTCGCCCGAGGCGCTGGCCAACGTCGAGGCGATCGCGGCCGTGCCCGGCTTCAATGGCATCATGTTCGGGCCGGGCGACTACAGTCACCGGATCGGCAAGGTCGGCCAGGTCGACCACCCGGAAGTCGTCGCCGCGCGCAAGCACGTCGCGCAGGTCGCGCGGCGCCACGGGAAGTTCGTGATGTCGTCCGGACTCTTTCAGCCGTTCAGCGACCTCGTGGCCGAAGGTCACCAGGTGTTCAACATCGGCGCCGACGTGATCGCCCTGGGCGGTTACGTCAAACAGCGGCTCGAACTCGCACGCGGCCAGATCGACGCGCTGCCGACGGGGCTCAAGCCGGCGGCGCGTTCACCCTATGCGGGGTGATGTGGTTTGATTCCAGCTACCCAACGCGCCTGAGCCGCAACCCAAGTGAACCAAAACCGGCAGTTCTTACAGGAGCTCGCAGAGAGCGCAGAGGAAAGGTCCGTGCGGCAGAATCTCTCTGCGTCCTCTGTGACTTCCTGTAGAAGGGTCTGAGGTTTGCCTGCCTTGAGCGTTATTTGATTCAGATGCACGCAGCAGAACAACATGCTCAGGGATAGTAAACGGATGGTACGGATACACCGGACAAGTCTCTCTGATTTTCATCCGTGTTATCCGCGTAATCCGTGGTTCAAGAGTCTGAGTTCCGATTTCGAGTCTCCGCTGCGTCTCGGAGTTTCCGTCATCAACTGATCCCTCACCCCTCCATGGCCCCCCCCGCCGCTCCGTCCTTCTCCCTAGCCGGCAAAGTCATCCTGCAGTCCGGCGGCACCGGCAATCTGGGTCGCACGCTCGTCACCGCGCTCGCGGCCACCGGAGCGACGGTCGTCGTAGCTTCGCGTGACGCGGGAAAATTGGACGCCCAGGTCGCACACGAGTGCGCCGCTGGCCGCACCGTGTCCGCCGAGACTGTCGACCTCGGCAGCGAGGAATCGCTCCACGCCCTGCGCGATCGCGTGCTGGCCGCGC
>JBEIHL010000742.1:0-2677 GCA_040381375.1 Opitutaceae bacterium | reverse complement strand
CATCAAGTATCGGGAACGGGTCTACGGCGTGATCTATAATATGACGTCGAACCGGGAGGACGCCGCCGACCTGACTCAGGACACCTTCATCAAAGCGTTCCAATCGATCCACCGGTTTGGCGGCCAGTCGTCGTTCTTCACCTGGCTCTACCGCATCGGGATCAATTCGACGCTCACTTTCCTCCGCAAGTCGCGCCTGCGGGCCTTTTTCAGCTTGGAGCGACTCGATGCCGACGAACCGGTTTCCAAGGAAGTAATTGCGGCCCTGACGGATAAAACGGGCGCGGAGCGGGACACCTATGTACGGGAGCTCCAAGAAAAATTGAACGACGCGCTCCAGAAGTTGTCTATCAAGCATCGTACCGTGGTCACTCTATTTGAAATCGACGGCCTTAGCCATCAAGAGATTGCCGAAGTCATGGACTGTTCGGTGGGCACCGTTCGATCCCGTTTGCATTACGCCAAGCAACTTTTGCAGTCGGAACTGCAACCTTACATGCGCCGATGAAGCCTGAGAGTAATCGACCCGTAGCCATCGAAGACTTGTTGCGCCTGAAACGGGCGGAGCGTCCGCCGGCGGAATTTTGGGGCGAGTTCGATCGCCAGTTACGCGGTAAACAGCTTTCCGCCCTGGTGGCCAAGCGCCCGTGGTGGCAGCGGCTGCCGCGCTTGGTGCCGACGTTGGCCCGGTATCGGATTGTGTTGGGCGGTACGGCCGTGGCCGCGCTGGCGTTTGTCACCCTCCGGGATGAGCCTGACGTCAAGCCCGCGTTGATGGTCGAGTCGGTCGAAATGTCCGATCCGGTGGTGGCGGCGCCCGTGGCTTTGGCCGGAATAAGCTTGGCTCATCCCGAGGTCGACGAGTTCGCGCCAGCGGCTTTGGCCCCTGAAGCGGTGGCGGTCGCGATTCCGGAGTCGCCTCGTGCGGTCGAGGTGGCCGTGGATGCTCAGGGCTCGGCGGCTCTGATGCCCGATAATCTTTCCCGACTGGTCGCCTTGGGCGGTGGGGCGGTCGCGGTGGCCGAGGCGGTGGGCGTGGCGACGTCGGCGCGCCCGTCCGCTGCCGCGCTGGCTTCGGTCCAATCCGGGGACCAAGCGGCGATCGGCCGGCTGCTGGGCGGCACGCATGGTTTCGAGGCGCGGGCGATGCCGGCCCGCACGACGGTCGATCCGCTGCAGCAGATGACAACGCCGGGTGAATCCCGCCGCGCGCGACTCTTGACGGCGATGGTTTCATCCGCGGCTTTGGAGACGTCCGCCCGTACCACGGAACGCGCGGCGAACCGCCTCGCCGAGGAACGCGTTTTCGACCAGAACCAGCGTTTTGGCGCCCGCGGCGATCGCGTACACTTGAAGTTCTGAGGTTGGCGCGTCCTTTCCCCTTCGGTAGATTTCGGCCCCGCTTTTGGCGGGGCCTTTTGATTTCCGTCGGGCTCCCTTTACCCTGATCCATGCGCGCGGAACACGATTCGATGGGCGAAATGCCCGTCCCTGACGATGTCCTCTACGGCGCCAGCACTCAACGGGCCGTGCTCAATTTTCCCATTAGCGGGCGCCCGCTCCCAGAGCCCTTCATCCGCAGCCTGGGACTCGTCAAACTGGCGTGCGCTCAGGCCAACGAGGAGCTCGGTCGGTTGCCCGCCGCCCAAAGCCGGCTGATCCGGCAGGCGGCGCGGGAAGTCGCGGACGGCCTGCTGACCCGTCACTTCCCGATCGATGTCTTCCAGACCGGTTCCGCCACCTCGACGAACCTGAACGTCAACGAGGTGATCGCGAACCGCGTCAGCCAGCTTGCCGGCGAACCGTTGGGTTCGCAGCGGCCCGTGCATCCCAACGACGACGTGAATCTCGGGCAGTCGTCCAACGATGTCATTCCCACGGCCCTGCATGTCAGCGTGGCCGTTGCGCTTCACACCCGGCTGGCCCCCGCGCTGCGGCGGCTCGCGGCGGAACTGTCCGGGCGCGCGCAGGCGTTTTCCGCCATCGTAAAGATCGGCCGGACGCACCTGATGGACGCGACCCCGCTGACGCTCGGCCAGGAATTTTCCGGCTACGCCGCCCAGGCCGGCAAGGCGGCCGACCGCGCGGAAAGGGCGGTTGGGCGCGTGCGGGAGCTCGCGATTGGCGGCACCGCGGTCGGTACCGGACTCAACGGTCATCCGGAGTTCGCCGGGAAGGTCTGCCGCATCCTGGCGGCGGAGACGGGGCTGGAGTTCGTGGAAGCCGCGAACCATTTCGAGGCGCAGGCGGCGCGCGACGACCTGGTCGAGGTGGCCGGCACGTTAGCCGCCGTGGCGGCGGCGCTCACCAAGATCGCGAACGACTTCCGGCTGCTGGGCTCCGGCCCGCGGGCCGGACTGGGCGAGCTGCGGCTGCCTGCGACCCAACCCGGTTCCTCGATCATGCCAGGCAAGGTGAATCCGGTGATGAGCGAGATGCTCGTGCAGGTGGGCCTGCAGGTACATGGCCTGACCCAGACCGCAGCGCTCTGTGGCCGGGAGGGACACTTCGAGCTCAATGCGACCTTGCCGCTGCTCGCGCACTGTCTGCACGAGGCGATCCACTTGCTGGCGAACGGCGTGACCGTGTTCACGGCGCGCTGCGTGGCCGGGGTGGAGGCGGATGCGGCGCGCTGCCGCGAATTGGTGGAACGATCGCTGATGCTCGTGACCGCGCT
>JBEIHL010000741.1:0-2681 GCA_040381375.1 Opitutaceae bacterium | reverse complement strand
GCGCGGGCGGATCTCGGTGATCATTCCGGCGCTGAACGAGGCGCAGAACCTCCCGGGCACGCTGGGCGCCGCCTTCGCCGGTGCGCCGCACGAAGTCATTGTCGCGGACGGCGGCAGCGGGGACGAAACGTCCACGGTGGCACGCGCGCAGGGAGCGATCGTCGTGGACGCACCGCGCGGCCGGGCGCGGCAGATGAATGCCGGTGCGGCGATCGCGACCGGGGAAGTCCTGCTCTTCGTCCACGCGGACACCCGGCTCCCGGCTGCGTACGGCGATCAGGTTCACGCAACGTTGGCCCGGCCGGGAGTGGTGGCCGGCGCTTTCGCCTTCGCGCTCGACGCCGAAATTCCGGGCCGGCGCTGGATCGAATGGGGCACCAACCGGCGGGCGCGCGAACGCGAACTGCCGTACGGCGACCAGGGTCTGTTTTTCTCCCGGGAGCAGTTCGATCGCGCGGGCGGATTTCCCGACCTGCCGCTGCTCGAAGACTATGTGCTTGTGCGCCGGCTGCGTCGCCACGGTCGCATCGGAATCGCACCGGCGGCAGTCATCACCTCGGCCCGCCGCTGGCGGCACCGCGGCTTCTGGCGAACTCTGTTGCTGAACCAGGCCATCCTCGCAGGTTATCACCTCGGAATCCCCCCCGCGCGACTCGCCCGCTGGTATCGCGGCCCGGCGCCGCAAAAGGCGGGGAATATAATCACCCCCTCTCCCCTCTGAATACCCGGATGAATCGCTTCGACCACCAGCTTGCGGCGCACGGCCGCGCCCTGAACCGCGCGCCGCTGCACACCCTGCAGGTGAACGTCGGCCGCAAATGCAACCAAACCTGCCGGCACTGTCATGTCGACGCCGCGCCTTGGCGGACGGAAATGATGGACGCCGCCGTGGCGGCGGAAGTGTGCGCCTGGATCCGCGCCCATCGGCCGGCCGTGGTCGACCTCACCGGCGGCGCGCCGGAGCTGAGCGAACATTTCCGCACGCTGGTGGAAGTGGCGCGGGAGTGTGGGTGTCACGTCATCGACCGGAACAATCTGACGATCATCGAAACGCCGGCGTTCGCCTGGCTGCCCGACTACCTCGCGGCGCACGAGGTCGAGGTCGTGGCGTCGCTGCCGTGCTACAGTGCGGAAAATGTGGATACGCAGCGGGGTGACGGCGTTTTCGAGAAAAGCATCCGCGCGCTGCGCCGGCTCAATGCCGTCGGCTACGGGGCGCGGCTGCCGCTGAGCCTGGTCTACAACCCGCTCGGCCCGAAGCTGCCGCCCGCGCAGGCGGAGCTCGAGGCGGACTACCGCGTGGAGTTGCGCACGCGGTTCGGGATCGAGTTCACCCGGCTCTTCGCGCTGGCCAATCAGCCGATCGCGCGGTTCGCGCAGGACCTGCGGGAGCAAGGGCAGTGGGATGCCTATCTCGAACTCCTGGCGAACAGCTTCAACCCGGCGACCCTCGACGGCCTGATGTGCCGGAACACGCTCAGCGTCGGATGGCGGGGGGAAGTCTACGACTGCGATTTCAACCAGATGCTCGGCCTGCAACTGCGGAACGGCCGTCCGCTCTTCCTGCGGGACGTCACGCCGGCGATGCTCGAAGGGCGGCTGATCCTGACGGGTGACCACTGCCTCGCCTGCACGGCGGGCGCAGGCAGCAGTTGCACGGGGGCGGTGAGCTGAGACCGGAACGATGCAGTTGGCCTTCAAATCACCGGTGAAAGCGAAAGCACTGAAAGGTGGAGCAGTCCTCAAGCCGCTGCGGATGGCTCGGTGGCACGTCAGCCGCCTGGGGTCAGGCGGCTCCACCCCTACGGCAATGTTCCGGCTGAGACCGGACGTCCGCCCTCCACGTTTCCTTTTCTGTTCCCGATTCCATCGATGACTCCATCCTCCCACCGCTCATGAAGTCACGCTGCCTTGCCTTTCTCGCCTGGTGCGCCGTCTCCGTTGTTGCCGCCGCCACTCCCGCGACGCTGCCCGGACTCGACGTGGGCGCGAAGGCGCCCGACTTCGCGCTGCCCAGTGCCGCCGGCGCGACGGTCGACCTGAAGGAACTCCTGGCCAAGGGGAACGTGGCGCTCGCATTCGTCCGTTCGGCCGATTGGTGCCCGTTTTGCCGGACCCAACTGCAGGATCTCGAGAAGGCCCGCCCGCAGATCGAGGCGAGCGGTGTACAGTTGGTCGCGTTGAGCTACGACCAGCCGGCCACGAACACCGCCGCGGCGAAGAAGCTCGGGCTCACGTTTCCCCTGCTCTCCGACGTCGGCAGCAAGGTCATCGACGCCTACGGAATCCGCCATCACGAGGCGAAGGGCCGGGGAGCGGGCATCCCGCATCCGGTGCTGTTCATCGTGGATCAAAAGGGCGTGATCCGGGCCAAGCTCGGGCGCGAAGGTTACCGCACGCGCCCCGAGAGCGCGGAAATCATCGCCGCGGCCAAGGCGCTGCGCTAAGCCCACCCTTTTTCCCATGCCTGCGAACACCCCGCCCGACCGGCTCGTGATGGTCTAAATGCCGAGGAAGGCATCTTCAATGCATTGAACGACTGGACGCTCTACGATCGGAGCCGGCCATGACCCTGCGACGCGCCCTTCTCCTGCTCGCCATCGCCGGGGTGGTGGCGGTGTTCACCCTGTTTGACGTTCGCGCGCTGCTGCGTGAGGCGCTCGCCTGGATCGAAGGCCTCG